>JBBQXR010000122.1:0-8908 GCA_038209455.1 Acidimicrobiia bacterium | reverse complement strand
CGATGAGTACGAACGACACCGTGCTCGTCCTCAGCAATGGCGCGTCCGGCGCCTCGGTCGAGAGTCGGGCCGAGGTACACGCGCTCACCGACGCGCTCGCCGACGTCTGCGGCTCGCTCGCCGAGCAGATGGCACGCGACGCGGAGGGCGCCACGAAGCTGCTGCGGATCAAGGTCGTGGGCGCCCGGAACGCGGACGACGCACGTCGCGCGGCCCGCGGCGTCGCCGGCTCCCAGCTGGTGCAGTGCTCGTTCAACGGTGAGGACCCCTACTGGGGCCGCATCCTCTCGGAACTCGGCGCGAGTGGCGCCATGTTCGATCCGGAAGCGGTCGAGATCTCCTACAACGGGACGATCGCGTGCCGGGACGGGATCGACGCCGGCACCGATGCGGCACTCCTCGCCTCGGTCATGGCCGAACCGGAGATCGAGGTCGTCTGCGACCTGCACACCGGCTTCAGCACCGCCACCATCCTCTTCACCGACCTCTCCCATGCCTACATCGACGAAAACAGGGGAACGAGCTGATGGCCGTTCTCATGGCCGCGCTCCCTCACGTGTCCAGATGTGACGCCTTGATGGCCGCGCTCCCTCACGTGTCCAGATGTGGCGTGGTTCG
Organism: Acidimicrobiia bacterium; assembly: GCA_038209455.1. Lineage (GTDB taxonomy): Bacteria > Actinomycetota > Acidimicrobiia > IMCC26256 > JAENVU01 > JAENVU01. The sequence goes on along the minus strand of JBBQXR010000122.1, from coordinate 8,290 downwards.
GCGCTCCGGTCGCTGCGGCTGTGCAGCCCTGCGGGCTGCGGAGTGCGTTGACGCGAGGAGTACCCCATGACCGTTGATGCTCGGCGGGCGCAGGCGGGGGAGAAGGCGCACATTTTGGCCGAGGCGCTGCCGTACATCCGTGCGTTCAGCGGGCGGACGGTGGTCATCAAATACGGCGGTCACGCGATGGACCGCCCGGAGCTGGCAGATCTGTTCGCACAGGACGTGGTCCTGATGCGGCTCGTCGGCATGAACCCGGTCGTGGTGCACGGTGGTGGGCCGCAGATCAGTGACCTCATGCGCCGTCTCGGGAAGGAACCGGAGTTCTTCGACGGGCATCGCGTCACCGACGCCGAGACCGTCGACATCGCGCGGATGGCGCTCGTCGGCAAGGTCAACCGTGAGGTCGTCGCCTCGCTGAACCAGCACGGCTCGTACGCGGTCGGGCTCTCGGGCGAGGACGCGGGACTCATCAGTGTCGAGCCGCGCGACGAACGCCTCGGTTTCGTGGGCGACGTCACCGGCATCGACGCGTCGATCCTGCACCGCCTCCTGCGCGAGGAGTTGATCCCCGTGATCGCGACCATCGGCATGGGTGAGGCCGGCCAGGCGTACAACGTGAACGCCGACGCGGTCGCGGGCGCGATCGCCGAGGAACTCGGTGCCGAGAAGCTCGTGTACCTCACCGATGTCGCCGGGGTGTACGGCAACTTCCCCGACGAAGCGTCGTTGATCGCCCAGATCGACGCCGACGGTCTCGAACAACTCGTGGCCGACGGCAAGGCGACCGAGGGCATGATCCCGAAGCTCGCGTCCTGCATCCACGCGTTGCGCAACGGCGTGACGCGCGCCCACATCCTCGACGGCCGCGTCCCGCACGCACTGCTGCTCGAGTTCTTCACCCGGGAGGGCATCGGCACCATGGTCGGAGCAGTGGAGGACAAGACATGAGTACGACGATGTCGGATCCGTTGCTCGCGGAGCTGATCCGGCTCGATGCCGACCACGTGATGCAGACCTACGGCCGGCTGCCGGTGGCGTTCGTCCGAGGCGAGGGCACCCGCCTGTGGGACACCGCGGGGAAGGAGTACCTCGACTTCCTCACCGGTCTGGCCACCGTCTCGTTGGGGCACGCCCATCCGGAGGTGGCCGATGCCATCGCCGACCAGGCCCGGACCCTCGCGCACGTCTCCAACCTGTACCTCAACGACGTGCAGCCGCGGCTCGCCGAACGCATCGACCTGCTGCTCACCTCGGCGACCGGCACCGCTGGTCGGGTCTTCTTCGCCAACTCCGGGGCCGAAGCCAACGAGTGTGCGATCAAGCTCGCTCGCCGGTACGGCCAGGCCAACGGTGGTCGTGAGCGGTACCACGTGCTCAGCGCGTTCAACTCGTTCCACGGCCGCACGCTCACGACCCTCGCCGCCACCGGCCAGCCCCAGAAGCAGGAGACCTTCCAGCCGTTGCCATCGGGCTTCCGTCACGTGGCGTTCGGTGATCTCGACGCCGCCGCGGCGGCGATGGACGAGCGCGTGGCCGCGATTCTCATGGAACCGGTTCAGGGGGAGGGCGGGGTGAACCCCGCCCCGCCGGGATACCTCGAGGGGCTCCGTTCGTTGTGTGACGAGCGCGAAGTCCTCCTGATGATGGACGAGGTCCAGACCGGCCTCGGCCGTACCGGAAGCTGGTTCGGTTTCGAACACGGCGGCGACGTTCGCCCCGATGTGGTCACCATGGCCAAGGCCCTGGGCAACGGCATGCCCATCGGCGCGTGCTGGGCCCGGGCCGAGGTTGCCTCCGCGTTCAAGCCGGGTGACCACGCCTCCACGTTCGGTGGTCAGCCGCTCGCGGCGCGCGCCGCGCTGACGACGCTCGACGTGATGGAACGCGAGGACGTGCCGCGTCGTGCCGCCGCGGCGGGGAAGCGACTCACCGCGGGCCTGCTCGCGGTGGACGGCGTCGTCTCCGTCAGGGGTGCGGGCTTGCTGCTCGGCGCCGAGATGGCCGAGGACACGCCGGCCGCGCCGATCGCGTCCAGGTGTCTCGATCGTGGTCTGGTGGTCAACGCCGTGACCCCGACTGTTGTCCGATTCGCACCGCCGCTGTTGGTGACCGACTCCGACATCGACCGTGCGGTGCAGATCTTCTCGGAGGTGGTACGGGATGCGTGATTTCCTCGAAGTGGACGAGCTGTCCCACAGCGAACTCGCCACGTTGCTCGACACCATGACCGCCTGGAAGGTGCCGGGTACCCCGATCCCACCGGCGTTGGCCGAATGTGGTGTCGCGCTGGTGTTCCAGAAGCCGTCGGCGCGCACGCGCAACAGCGGCGAGATGGCGGTGGTCTCCCTCGGAGGGCATCCGATCTCGATCCGCCACGACGAGATCAGCATCGACGAACGCGAGTCGGCCGAGGACGTGGCCCGCACGCTGGCGAGCTTCCACGCGATCATCGCGGTGCGGGTGTTCGACCACACGGTGCTCGAGCGCATGGCGGTCGCGGTCGACGTCCCGATCGTCAACCTCCTCTCCGATCGGGGCCATCCGTGTCAGGCTCTCGCTGATCTGTTCACGATCCGCGAGCTCCTCGGTCAACTCGAGGGTCGCCGAGTCGCCTACGTGGGCGACGGGAACAACGTCGCCGCGTCCTTGGCCTTCGGCGCCGCGCTCACCGGACTGGACCTGACGGTGAGCTCACCGATCGGGTACGAGCTCGACGTCGATATCGTCGCTCGGGCCCGCAACCTCGGCGGCGCGATCGAACTCGTCACCGATCCGTACGAAGCGGTGAAGGGCGCCGACATCGTCTACACCGACACCTGGACCTCGATGGGTGACGAGGCGGAGGCGGACGTGCGGCGCGAGGCCTTCGCCGGTTGGCAGGTGAACGCGCCGCTCATGGCCGCGGCCGGAGCCGATGCCCACTTCCTGCACTGTTTGCCTGCGCACCGCGGCGAAGAGGTGACCGACGAGGTCCTCGACGGTCCCGTCAGCGCGATCTGGCAGCAGGCCGCCAATCGGATGCACGCCAAGCGGGCGCTGTTCGCGTTCTTGATGGAGGCACGTTGATGGCCACGCTCGGCAAGCCGCAACGTCAGCACCGGATCGCCCGACTCCTCGAGGAGCAGGTGATCTCGAGCCAGGGCCAGCTGGTCGAGATGCTTGCGGCAGCGGGCGTCATTGCGACCCAGGCGACGGTCAGTCGTGACCTCGAGGACCTCGGGGCGGTCAAGGTCCGCATCCCGGGCGGGGCGATGGCCTATGCCGTGCCCGAACACGCGAAGGACGTCGCCAGCCCGGACGACCACCTCCGGCGGGTGATGGGGGAGTTCGTCGTCGACGTCGCCCATTCGGGGAACCTCGTGGTGTTGCGCACCCCGCCGGGCTCGGCGCACGTGATCGGATCCGCCCTCGACCGGGCCGGTTCGGCCGATGTCCTGGGTACCGTGGCCGGCGACGACACGCTGATCTTGGTGTGTGAAGAGAGTGTTGGCGGTGCCGCAGTCGCGGCGCGGCTCGCCCAGCTCGCAGGATTGTGAGGATCGTTCGATGAAACGCGTCGTGCTCGCGTATTCCGGTGGACTCGACACTTCGGTCGCGGTGAAGTGGATCCAGGAGGAGTGGGGCGCCGAAGTCGTCGCGCTCGCGGTCGACGTGGGCCAGGAGCCGAATGCCAACGCCGCGTACTGGGATGCGATCCGCCAGCGGGCGCTCGTCGCCGGTGCGATCGATGCTCGTGTCGTGGACGCGCGCGAGGAGTACGGCGCGCGCTACGTGGTGAACGCCATCAAGGCGAACGCGTTGTACGAAGGCAAGTACCCGCTGGTGTCGTCCCTCTCCCGACCGGTCATCGCCCGGCACCTCGTTGCCGCCGCTCGCGATGTCAACGCCGACGCGGTCGCGCACGGCTGTACCGGGAAGGGCAACGACCAGGTGCGGTTCGAGGTGAGCCTGCGGACCCTCGCGCCCGACCTCGAGGTCCTGGCGCCGGTGCGCGTCTGGGGCTTCACCCGCAAGGACTCGATCGAGTACGCAGCCCGCTTCGGGATACCGATCACCGCCACCGAGGCCAAGCCCTATTCGGTGGACGAGAACATCATGGGCCGCGCGGTGGACTGTGGTGCGATCGAGGATCCGTGGAACGCGCCGCCGGACGACATCTACGAGCGGACCCGCAGCGTCGCCGACGCACCGAGCGAGTCGACCGAGTTCGTCATCGGGTTCGAGCGGGGCGCGCCGGTCACCCTCGACGGTGTGCCGACCCCGGTCCACCAGATGCTCCCGGAACTCGACGCCATGGTCGGTGCTTACGGCTTCGGTCGCATCGACATGGTCGAGAACCGGCGGGTCGGTATCAAGAGTCGCGAGGTCTACGAGTGTCCGGGCGCACTCGCGCTGCTCCTCGCGCACGCCGACCTCGAGTCGATCACGCTCGAACGCGACGTGATGCGCGAGAAGAGCCGCCTCGAGACGCGCTACGCCGAGACGGTCTACGACGGGCTGTGGTACTCGCCGCTGCGCGAGGCGTTCGACGCCTTCATCGACTCCACCCAGAAGCACGTCACCGGCGAGGTGCGCCTCCGTCTCCAGCCGGGCCAGTGCACGGTGGTCGGTCGCCGCGCCGAGCGCGGTCTCTACGACTACAAACTGGCGACCTACGAATCCGACGACGCATTCCGCCACGAGGACGCGGCCGGGTTCGTCCGCCTGTGGGGCCTCTCGGTCGAGACGTGGGCCAAGCGCCAGCGCGTCGAAGAACCCGCAGTGCCTCCCCCCGGCCAGTCGGGGAACTGACGTGAGCGAGACGTTGCCTCCGATGAACCGGCGTTGCTCGCGTCGAGCGGGGCCCGACCGGCACGGCCCGCAGGGCCAAGAGGGGAACTGACGTGAGCGAGGGCGGGAACACTTTGTGGCACGGGCGGTTCGCCGACGGACCGGCCGATGCCCTGATGGCGTTGTCGGTGAGTCTGCCGTTCGATCAGCGGCTCGCACCCGAGGACATCGAGGGCTCACGCGCGCACGTCACGATGCTCGTCGAGGTCGGTTTGCTCACCGACGCCGAGGGCGCCGCGGTCCTCGCCGCGCTCGACACGGTCGCGGCGGAGTTGGCGGGCGGCACCTTTGTGTTCGCGCCGTCCGACGAGGACATCCACACCGCGGTGGAGCGTCGGGTGACCGAACTCGCAGGCCCGGCCGGCGCCAAGATCCACACCGGGCGCAGTCGGAACGACCAGGTCGCGACCGATCTGCGGCTCTGGACGCGCCGCGCGGCCAAGGAAGTCGTGGCCGCACTCCACGCGCTCCAATCGGTGCTGCTCACGCGCGCCGAATCCGCCGGCGAGCAGGTGTCCCTCCCGGGCTACACCCACCTCCAACACGCGCAGCCGGTGCTGCTCGCGCATCATCTCCTGGCGCACGTGTGGGCGTTGGGGCGTGACGTCGTGCGCTGGCAACGGGTGGTCGAGTCGGCCGACGTCTCTCCGCTCGGGGCCGGCGCGCTCGCCGGTTCGAGCCTCCCGTTGGCTCCGGACCGAACTGCCGAGCTCCTCGGATTCTCGGCTCGCTTCGAGAACTCGCTCGACGCGGTGTCGGACCGGGACTTCGTGGCCGAAGCCGTCTTCGCGGCGGCGCTGGCCCAGGTGCACCTGTCCCGCATCGGTGAGGAAGTGGTGCTGTGGTCGAGCGCCGAGTTCGCGTTCGTCCGCCTGCCCGACGCGTTCGCGACCGGCTCGTCGATGATGCCGCAGAAGAAGAACCCCGATGTCGCCGAGTTGGTGCGGGGCAAGACGGGTCGGGTCATCGGTGATCTCGCCGGCCTGCTCGCCACCTTGAAGGGTCTTCCCCTCGCGTACAACCGCGATCTCCAAGAGGACAAGGAACCCCTCTTCGACGCGGTCGACACGCTGCTGGCATCACTCCACGCGCTGGCCGGATTGTTCGAGGGTATGGAGTTCGACGCCGCCGCGATGGGTGCGGCGGCGGCGAGCCCGTATCTGGGTGCCACCGACCTGGCCGAGTTCCTCGTACGGGCGGGAGTGCCGTTCCGCGACGCGCACGCGATCGTCGGCGATCTCGTGCGCCGCGCCCTCGACGGTGAGGCGTCGCTGACCCATCTCGTCGCATCGCATCCCCAACTGGGCGCGAACGCAGCCGTGTTGCTCGCGCCCGGGGCTGCGGTCGCGAACCGGACCACACCCGGCGGTGCGGGTCCGGCACCCTTGCGGGCGCAGTTGGACGCGGTCGGCACGCTGTTGGGCCGTCAGTCGCAGTGGCTCGCCGACTGACCCGATCGTTCCTCGATCGGCGGTCGTGGGAACTCGCGCCGGAGCTGCTCAACAAACTGCTCATCTCCACCTGTGACGACGTGCGCCTCGCGGCGCGCATCGTCGAGGTCGAGGCCTACGACGGCTCGACCGACCCGGCGAGCCACGCGTTCCGGGGTCGCACCGCGCGCAACGCCACGATGTTCGGCGGGCCCGGCCGGTTGTACGTGTACTTCACCTACGGGATGCATTTCTGCGCCAACGTCGTCGCCGGGGCACCCGCAGGTGATGCGAGTGCCGTGTTGCTCCGGGCCGCAGTGCCGATCGACGGGCTCGGCCTCATGCGGGATCGGCGTCCCGCAGCCCGTCAGGACCGGCTGCTCCTCGCCGGCCCCGCGCGACTCGCGTCGGCCTTCGGCCTCGACCGTGACGACGACGGGATCACGCTGCTCCGCGGTCCGATCGGGCTGTATGACGACGGCACTGCGCCACCCGACCGTCCCGGCGTCTCACCCCGGATCGGCCTCGCGGTCGGGAAGGGGGAGGACACACCGTGGCGCTGGTTCGTCCCCGGCGATCCCCATGTGAGCGGGCCCCGGCGCGGCGCCGGACCAGTTCGACGCCGGCCCGTGTGACCCCGGCCACGCAGACGTCGACCACCGTGGCGCTCTAGCGTCGGCGCTGCTCGGTACCGCGCACGACCCGGAGGACGGACCCATGGCGAAGCTCGACGACATCGCGTCACATCTGTCAGCGGTGCCGCTCTTCTCGCAGCTCTCGGCGAAGGAACGACGGGTAGTCGCGAAGGCGCTCGGGATCCATGACGTCGCCCAAGGGGTGATGCTCGTCCGCCAGGGCGAAGCGGGCGACACCTTCTACGTGCTCATCGAAGGGACGGCGACCGTGTCTCGCAATGGACGCCGGATCGCCAGTCTCGATGCCGGCGACTGGTTCGGCGAACTCGCCGTGCTCGATCCCGCGCCGCGGAACGCGGATGTCGTGACCACCTCCGCCGCGTCCGTCGGCGTACTCGATGCCAAGAGCTTCAAACGCCTCGTCGGTGAACTCCCGGCCATGACCGCCCGACTGCTCTCGGGCCTCGCCCGCCGCGTCCGCGAGGGCGACTCACGGGTCGTCGAGTAACGCTTCACATACCCAGATGGGCGCGGTGAAGCGCGGCGACTGCCGCTGCCGGTCCACTCACCTGCACCTCGGCCGCCTCCCCGCGCCCGAACAGGCAGAGGAGGAGTTCGCCGGGCGACCCGCTGACCCGCACCACCGCGTCACCCGTTCGAACCTGCAACCGCCGGTCGGTTCCTTCCCAGTAGAGCTCGAGGCCTACCCCGCTGAGCCGCCGACTCAGGTAGCGGGAACCGCGACCGACATTGCGCCACACGGCCGCCTCGAACTCGGGCGTGAGGTCGGCGCGGGGGCCGAGATCGTTGGCTCGGCGTACGTCCTCGTGATGGACGAAGAACTCGTTCAGGTTCGGGACGTCACGGACCCATCCGATGCGGAAGAAGCCCGGCGGGGGACCGGACCGGATGGTGGCAACGAGTTGGTCGAACTCCCGCTTCCCGGCGAGGCGCACCCGTTCGCGTTCCGCGAACCGACGGAACGGACCGGGGAGCACGATGCACGGCGCGGCGATGACATTGTGTTCGCGCAGGACGATGTGACTGGCGAGATCATGCGCGTTCCAGCCCTCGAGCAACGTGGGTGCATCGGGGCCGAGTACTTCGAAGAGTTCACAGAGCGCACGGCGCTCCTGCGCGTCGAACCGAAGATGCTGCATCAGGGTGCCTCAGGGATTGACCCAGACGGTGACGGTGGAGCCGGTGTCGGCGTCGGAGCCCGAGATCGGACTCTGCTTCCAGGCCTTGCCCGCATTGCCGGCGGTACCCGGCGGCGGTTCCGGCGCGACCAGCACGTTGGGCACGAACCCGGCGGCTCGGACTGCGGCCGCAGCCTGGTCGGCGAGCAGCCCGAGCACGTTCGGTATCGGCGCGACCTGGGGGCGTCCGTTG
>JBBQXR010000121.1:0-8939 GCA_038209455.1 Acidimicrobiia bacterium | reverse complement strand
TGTGGTGGAGGCCGGCGCGGGTCGCGCTCCGGCTCGCACCCGCGGCGGCCATCGCGATTGCGGGCGGTTACGTGGCGTTCCGCCAGGCTCGCCACCACCTCCCACCGATCTTCGAGTGGCCCACGTTCTTCGGTCGGATCCGGACCCTCGGCTGGCTGGCCGTGGCGACGCTCGCCGCGAGTGCGGTGGTGGAACTGGTGGCGAGCCGGCGGCGGACCCCGGACTCCGCCGACGGAATCGTCCCCCGGGACCCTGCTTCGTTCAGCCGGTGGGATCGGGCTCCGGTCGGGCCTCGGGTTGGAGCGCAGTGGCGATTGCGACCGCGAAGAACGCGAGGGCGAGCCACGCCAGTTCCGGACGGTGGGCCAACCGACTCGCCATGAGGAGCGCCGCCCCCAGGAGGCCGAGGAGCGGGGCGAGCCGGGGGATGAGCGCGAGGCCGAGCATGGCGACCGCGGCCAACACCGCGTAGCTCGGCCGTGATGCCACGGCCGTGACGACGAACACCGTCGCGGTTGCCGCCAGCGTCGGTAGCAGGGCGCGCCGGCCGTAGCCCGCGAAGAGCAGGCGGTGCGGCACGGCGTCGGTTGCGTCGGCCTCGAGTGGATCGACGAGCGGTCGGCCCCTGCGACGACGGGTGAACCAGACGATGCCGCCGCAGAGGAGGATCCCGACGACCGACAGCGAGAGCGCGATCCAGATGACCTTCTGTGGCGTCCAGTCGAGCGCGAGGGTGATCGTGCCGGCGTGGCCCGGCCGGACGAGCCACGCATTGGCGTAGCCGTCCACCAGCGTCGGCGCGCCGATCGAATGGCCGTTGAGTTTCGCGTCCCAACCGCGGTTGTGGCTCTCGCCGAGGACGAGCCAGAACGGTTTGCCGTCGGTGCTACCGGTGATGGCGACCGAACTCGGCGACGGGTTGCGCACTCGCAAGGACGTCCCGGACCGGGTCGGGGCGACGAGGGGGCCGAGGGGGGCGGCGTCGCCGGTGGAGTCTGAGGTGAGGACGAGGCGGTCGATGTCGATCCCGGTGTCCCAACCGCGCGGGGTGATGATCGTGTGCGAACCCCGGGCGAGGCGCAGCGGACCGTCGCACGAGGTCAGGGTGAGGCCCGTCCGGGCCTCGGCATCGGTCCCGGCGATCCGGACCGACAACGGTGTTCCGTCGACCCGGAGCAGGTCGGTCCGACAAATGGTGGGAAGGGAACCGGTCGTGGGCGCGGCCGGGATACCGGGGATCGTGATCGCGTCCAACGCGACCGGCGGCACCTGGGCCGGTGCAGTCGCCGCGAAACCGGTGGGAGGACTGACCGCACTGACGACGAGCCGCCAGGTACGCGCGGTGGTGGGCGGGAACGCGACGTTCGCGGTGCGCCGACCGTCCACGATCGGGGTCGAGACATTGCTGCGCACGACGAGGCGACCGTCGGCGACGACGTCGACGCGGGTTGGCGTGGTGTGGTTGGCATCGGCGAGCGCGGCGAAGGTCAGGTGATCGGTCGTGATGGGGGCGGGGGCCTCGGCCTCGATCCACTGGCCGACCTGCTGGCCGTAGCTCGCGGTCCAGGCCGTCGACGTCTGGCCGTCGAAGGCCCGGGAGGCGCGTGCAGCGAGGTCGCCGCGAAGGTGATCCGACGCGCGGAAGGTCGTGCCGGGTGGGGCGGTGCCGAGCACGGTGTCGATCGTCGGGTCGGGGGCGTCGGGGTTCACGCGTACGGTTCCGTCGACCGAGAACGTGCGGGAATCGGGCAGGACCACCCGGCGGTCGAGGGTCAGTTCCTCGTCGATACGACCGTCGGTCGCAGTGTCCTGGCGCAGCCGGGTCATGAGGATCGAAAGCGAATGGCCGGCCGCATCCCGTCCGACACGGTTGGTGAGATCGATCGGGAGGCGCACCGTCTCGCGGACCCGAACGTGGTCGAGACGGACCTCGGCCAGGCCGATCGCGTTCGCGAACTGCGGATCGAAGAGCGGTTGGTGGATACCGGCGATCGCGACCGTGAGGCGGTGCACCGAGGTCATCGGGAAGTCGATCCGTTGTCCCGACGGGGTGAAGGACGCGTCGCCCAGGTCGGTCTCGAACGGCGGTGCCCCGTCGACGGTCACGCGCACTCGGGAGATCCAGCGGTCACGAGGGAGTTCGAGCGGCTGGACGAGATCGAGATGGTCGACCCGAGGCGACCGGTCCGGTCGGACGGTGATCGCAGCACCGATCGGGTCGATGCCACCGACCCGCCACGACGTCCGTACGTCACCGTCGAATGCTTTGGCTGCGTTGTCCTCGGCGCGGTCGGCACCGCCGTCGGCCGTGGCGTCGACCCGGGCACCGTGTTGTTCCACCAACGTGCGGCTGGCGTCGCTGCGGTTCGGGAGGGGATCGAGGTCGCTCGAAGAGCCGTTGGCGTCGTGCGTGGTGTGACCGCTGCGCTCGGTGGCGCCCTTCGTGTCTCGGATGGACGAGAAGTAGGACGTGACCCGGCGTCGGTTCGAGTCGGTGAGCGCGAGCGCACCGCCGGTGCGCAACGCGTGACGGAGTGCGGCCGGTGGGAGCGAGGCCAACTCGAGGATCCGCTCCTCGCCGGTGATCAGACCCGCCGCTGCGAGGTCGACGACGCCGTCGCCGTCACCGCTCATCACGATCGGCTTCGTGTCGGCCGCGGTGCGCACGATCGGGACCGGTGACTTCACGGCGAACAATGCAACTGGCGGTGGGTCGGCTGCGGTGGGTGGTGTGCGCAGATCGACGCCGTCGGGTGGAGTCGCCTGATTGCGGGTCGGGGGACCGAACGCACGGGGTCGGTCGAGTCCGGGTGCTCGGGGCGTGGTGAGCGTGCGCCAGAGTTCGCGCGGGTGGGGTGAGCCCGACCGTTCGTAGGCGAGGTCACTGCGGACCGCGACGGTCCCGACGCCGAAGAGGCGGGCGATGGGCGCGACGGTGGCGGGCTCGAAGCTCCCGTTCTGGATCCGCCGCTCGAACGCGTCGAACAGGTTGACCGATTCGGGAGAGCCGTAGGGAAGGACCTCGCGGGCCAGGTACGGACGGGTGGTGAGTCCGGGGGTGATCGGCTCCACCGCATTTCCCCAGCGGTAGTTGGCGAAGCTCGAGCCCGGGATCTCCAGGATGCGGGTGGCGTGGGACTCGTGGTCGAGGGCGCGGGTCGCCGCGTGCCAGTACGCGGGAACGTCGTTGGGTCGCTCGACCGACGGGGTGAAGAAGCCGTCCTGCCAGACCGGCAGAAGCGCGACAGCGACGACCAGGACGAGACCCAGACCCGCGAGCGCTCGCAGGCTGCGAGCGGTGAAGGACGCGACCCCGGCCGCGATGAGCCCGGCGAGACCGAGCACCACGACCGGCACGGCACGGGGGGTGTTGCGCAGGGCGAGTCCGATGGAGGTTGCGTTGGTGAACGACTTCCACCACGCCCCGTACCGGGTGGTGTCGTCGAACGGCCACGCACCGACGCCGACGATCGTGCCGACCACGATGCACGCAGCGAAGTACGCACGGTGACGCCAGCGCGTGACCACTCCGGCCAGGAGCGCAACGCTCGGGACCAGGAAGCTCGCGACGACGACTGAACGTGTGGTCAGGTAGGCCTGGGCTTGGACCAAGGAACGGCCACCGCGGTCGTAGCCGTAGAAGAACCAGTTCCCCAGGCCGCGCAGGATGTCGCTCGGACTCGACGCGGAGGCGACCGTCCGCACGTTCTCGGTGAGTTGCAGGATCGGGAGTCCGTACGCGCCCTGGGCCCAGATTCCGGCGATCCACCACGGCGAGACCGCGAGGCTGAGGAGCGTGATCCGGAGTCCGGCCGTGATCGCGGCACGGGCGCGGGCCCGACCGCCGAACAGCTCGAGCGCGATCCAGACCACCGGCCCGATCACGACGAGGAGGAACGCGGACGCGTTGACCCCGCTGATCGTGAGCACGATCAGCGCGAAGATCGCCGGATCGCGCCAGCCGCCCCGCCGGGCGGCGCGCATGGTGAGCCCGACCAGCCACGGCAGCGCGGCCCACGGCAGCAGCAGGACCGAAATCCGGGCGGTGAACGCGAGTTGGTAGGGGCTCAGTCCGTAGACGAGGGCACCGACATTGGCGCCGGAGCGCCGGACTCCCAGGTGGGTGAAGAGCCACCGGGCTCCGAGGAGCGCCGCCAGCGTGATCGTTCCGAGCCACAGCCGCTGGGTGACCCAGTCGGGCAGTCCCACCGCTTCGCCGAGCCAGTAGAACGGCCCCATCGGGAACAGGTAGCCGATGTGCTGGTGGGAGACGGTGCCGGCCGCCACCTGGGAGTCCCAGAGCCACGGAATGCGAGCGAGGAAGCTGCCCGGGTCGAGGTAGAGGTACTGCTTGGTGTCGCTACTCACCCGGCCCGGCGACGAGAGGAAGAAGGGCAGGTAGGCGACCACCAGCGCAACGACTGCGTCCACGCGGGGGAGGCGGGTGACGCGTCCGGTTTCCGGGGTCCCGACCGGCGCCATGCGAGTGGGGAGGATAGTGGCTGTCGGGCCCGGCATCGCTGCGCTCCGCGAACCGTCGCGGCCGGCCCGATACCTTCGCGGCGGTGGTCGACACGCGTGAATCGGTCCGAAGTTGGTGGCCGGTCGTGGCCTTGGGGGTCGGCGCGGTGGCCGTCGCGCTCCTGGCCCGGCACCTCCTGTACCCGGCGTTCTCCTGGAACCGGGACGAATCCGTGTACCTCTGGCAGGTCAGCGGTCTCCAACACGGTCAGCTCACGTCCACCACCGGTGGGTTTCCCGGATCGTTCCATCCCTGGCTCGCGGGAATCCGTGGCCACTCGTTCTTCTCGCAGTACACGCTCGGGTGGCCACTGATCCTCCTGGCCGCCAAGGTGGGTTTCGGTTCACCCGACGCCGCACTCGCGTTCGGTACTGCACTGACCGTGGTCGGCACCTACCTGCTCGCACGCGAGATCACCGGCAACGACCGCATCGCATGGATCTCGGGCACCGTGATGCTCGTCTCGCCGATCGTGGTGATCCAGAGTGGGATCTTCCTCGGCTACCTCTTCACGCTGGGCCTGGGGTTGCTCTTCACCACCGCCGTCATCTCGGGGTTCCGCACCGCCAAGAAAGGTCGGCTCGTCGTCGCCGGCCTCCTCGTCGGGTGGATCTTCATGACCCGACCCTTCGACGCGGTGCTGTGGGGCCTCGCCGTCGTCGGCGTGCTCGCGTGGGAGCACCGACGTGAGCCGAAGGTGCTGTTCACCAACGCGATCGCGATCGGTCTGGGGTTCCTGCCGCTGCTCGTCGCGACCCTCGTGTACAACAAGCACGTCACCGGTGCGTTCGGGCAGTTCCCGATCACCGCCGCAGACCCGCTCGACACGTTCGGCTTCGGACACAAGCGGATCATGCCGACGTTTCATCCGGCGAACTACACGGTGGGACAGGCGCTCCGGAGTACCTCCAAGCAGGGTGTCTTCCTGCCGATCTTCCTCGCGGGGAGCTATGTGCTCGCAGGCCTCGCCGTGTGGGGACTTTGGCGTCGCCGGCGGGAATCGGGTACCCGCGTCCTGATTGCGATCACGTTCGCGTTCCCGGCTGGGTACTTCTTCTTCTGGGGCATGTTCGTGTCGTCGCCGACCATGCCCCTCAGCGGGCCGATCTACTTCATCCCCCTCTACGCCGTCCTGGCCATCGCCGGGGTCACCGAGATGGTGCGGTGGTGGAAGGAACGCCGTCGGATCACGGTCTGGCTCCTGGTTGCGATGGTCGTGCTGACGGTGCCGGTCGCGGTCAACCGGATCGACGTCAACCGTCGCATCAGTGAGTCGCAACTCCCGTGCGAGCGCAGCTCCGCATCCGTCCCGGACCACTCGCTCGTCTTCGTCTGGCAGTCGGGTGACTACCTCATGTTCCTCAACCCGTACTCGGCGAACCGACCGTCGATCACGGGTGCGGTCATCTGGGCCGCAGACAAGGGCACCGCCAACCTCGACCTCATGGCCGCGTACCCCCACCGCCACGCGTTCCTCCAGCAGACGTCGATCGCGCCCGAGGGTCAGGTGCCCGACGACACGCCGGAGACGCCGAGGATCCGCCTCCTTCCGATCCGGCTGCATCGCGGCACCGCGTTCCGGATCCACTCGACCGCTTCCGGAGCACTCGCCGGGCTCACGTTCTACGCGTACGACACCGCCGGCGAGCTGATGACGCCGACGGTGTCCACCGGGTCGACCGGTCGCAGCCGCGACTACCGGATCCAGCTCGGCACGAGCAGCCCGGGGACCACCGGGGTCGGCACGGCCGGATCGGGAACCATCACCATCGGGCTCGGGCGGGGAGCCACCGCTGCGGAAGCCCGCGATCACCCGCGCTTCCGCCAGGCGCTCCGATATCGAGTCGCGGACGGCGAAATGGTCGTCATGACGCCCATGGACAGCTTCCAGCGGGTGAGGCTTGGTCCCCACCTGCGATGGGTAGGCGTACCGGCGGGAGTAGCATCGCCGCTCTCTTTGGCTACCCGACTGTCTCCCTGAGGAAGTGATGACGCAATCCGACGCGGTACCCGCGACGTCCCCGTCGGTGGTGATCATCGGCGCCGGGCCCGCCGGGCTCACCGCCGCTTACCAGCTGGCCAAGGCCGGTCGGACGGCCACCATCCTCGAAGCCGACGACATCGTCGGCGGTATCAGCCGCACGGTCGAACGTGACGGTTGGCGATTCGACATCGGTGGTCACCGGTTCTTCACCAAGGTCCGTGACGTCGACGACCTCTGGTTCGAGATCCTCGGTGCCGACGAGTTCCTCCAGCGACCCCGCATGTCGCGGATCCTGTATCGGGGGAAGCTCTACGACTACCCGCTGAAGCCGATCAACGCGTTGCGGAACCTCGGTCCGGTGGAAGCCGTCCGCTGTGTGAGTTCCTACGGCTGGGCCAAGATCCACCCGCCCGAGGACACCAGCAACCTCGAGGGCTTCTACGTGAGCCAGTTCGGGTGGCGGCTCTACGAGCACTTCTTCCGTCGGTACAACGAGAAGGTCTGGGGCGTCCCGACCCGCGAGATGTCGGCCGACTTCGGTGCGCAGCGCTCGAAGGGTATGTCCCTCATGACCGCCATCGCCGAGAGCATGACGCCCAAGTGGCTGAAGGCACGCCGGAGTAAGGGCGAGCAGGTCACGTCGCTCATCGAGTCGTTCAACTATCCGAAATACGGCCCCGGTCAGATGTGGGAGAAGTGCGCCGAGATCGTCACGGCGGAAGGCACGGACCTGATCTTCGACGCCAAGGTGGTCAAGGTCTCCCATCGTGACGGTCGGGCCTACGAGGTGACCGCGGTCGTCGACGGTGAGGAGCGGAACTTCCCGGCCGACGACGTCATCTCGTCGATGCCGTTCCGTTCGTTGATCCGCGCCATGGACCCGCCAGTGCCGGACGACGTGCGGGCCGCGGCCGAAGGGCTCACGTACCGCGACTTCATGACCGTCGCACTCGTGGTGCCCCAGGAGTATTCGTTCCCGGACAACTGGATCTACATCCACGATCCGGCGGTCAAGGTCGGTCGGATCCAGAACTTCGGTTCGTGGTCGCCCTATCTCGTGAAGGAGGGGCGCACGTGTCTCGGCCTCGAGTTCTTCGTGAACGAGGGCGACGACATGTGGACCAAGGACGATGACGACCTCATCGCGCAGGCCAAGCGGGAACTCCAGCACCTCGGTCTCGCCGACAGTTCGAAGGTCGAGGCGGGATACGTCGTACGGATGCCCAAGGCGTACCCCGTGTACGACGAGCACTACCAGGCCAACGTCGCGGTGTTGCGGCAATGGATCGCCGAGCACGCGCCCAATGTGATGCCCACCGGTCGCAACGGCATGCACAAGTACAACAACCAGGACCACTCGATGCTCACCGCGATGCTGTCGGTCGACAACATCCTCGGCGCCCACCACGACGTCTGGACCGTGAACGTCGAGGACGAGTACCACGAAGAGAGCATCGATCGTTCCGACCGCGACGCCGCGGCCGGGCAAGCGGGTACCGGGCGGGACGCGCCCGTCTTGGCGCGCGAATCGATCGAAGCCGCGGCGGCCCGTCGACGTGAAGGTGAGAGCTAGTTGCGAGTCCAGATCTGCACGCCGACGTACATCGAAGGCGACAACATCGAGGAGTTCCTCCGCAAGACCCGCGCCGCGATCCCGTCGGCCGACATCCTGGTGCTCGACGACAACAGCCCCGACGGCACCGCCGACATCGCGGAGCGGGTTGCCGCCGAACTCGGGCAGATCGAAGTCCTCCGACGGCCGGAGAAGCTCGGACTGGGTGCCGCGTACCGGGCCGGGTTCGCGGTCGGGATCGCACGCGGGTACGACGTGGTGTGTCAGATCGACGCCGATCTCTCCCACGACCCGGAGGTGCTTCCCCAGCTCGTTGCTGCGATCGAGGGCGGTGCCGACCTCGCGATCGGTTCCCGCTACGTCCCCGGCGGTCAGATCCCGCATTGGCCGGCCCGTCGACTCGCGTTGTCGAAGTACGGAAACCGGTACGCACGATTCATGCTCCGAACGGGCGTGATGGACACGTCCGCAGGGTTCCGGGCATACCGTGCGGACACCTTGACCGCGATCGGGTTCGCCGCGACTCGATCGAAGGGCTACGGATTCCAACTCGAGTCGACCTATCGCGTCGCGCGGCTCGGTGCGAAGGTGGTGGAGATTCCCATCACGTTCACCGATCGCGTTCGCGGCCAGTCGAAGATGTCGGCATCCGTGATCGGCGAGGAGATGGTGCTGATGACGTGGTGGGGGCTCCGGGACCGGCTCCGGCGCCGCAAGGGTTAGCCCTGCGTCACTTGGCCTTGTCGCACTTCACCCAGAGTTCGTACAACGGCGTCTTCTTCGGATCATCGGGCCGCACACCGAACGTGCGCTTCTGACAGAAGTCCCGGGCCAAGACCTTGCTGGCCGCGTCACTCCCG
>JBBQXR010000120.1:0-8944 GCA_038209455.1 Acidimicrobiia bacterium | reverse complement strand
GGCCAGTACCCCGACACCGACATCGTCACCTACCGCACCATCGCCGAAACCGAGTGCGAGTACATCTGCGACCGGGCGTTCGTCCCTCGCTTCCGCCGGGTTACCCTCGACGGGCGCGGCGACGCGGAGATCTGGGTCCCCGACAACGACCTCCGCGCCGTCACCGCGGTCACGATGGACGGCACCGCCATGACCGTCGGCGACCTGGCTCTGCTGAAGGTGTACCAGCACCGGCGCCTCCAACGGCCCACCGGCCAGACCTGGAACGTCGGCCAAGAAAACCTCACGGTCGCGTACACCTACGGGCTCGACGCGCCACCACCGGACCTGAAAGAGATGGTGCTCCTCCGGTTCAAGGAGCGGATCTTCGCGAAGTCAGGCATCGGGGTCCCGTCGCGCGCCAAGTCCGTGTCCTCGGAAGGGACGACCGTCGCGCTCAACATGGCGTCGCAGCTCGAGACCGGGAACCCGGACGTCGACTCGGTGTTCCAGCGGTACTCGCTCCGCTCCGCCGACTCCGGGTCAGGGGCCGAACCGCGGCCCGTGTCGCGCACGATGGACTTCGACCCACAGTTCTTCTCGCTCTACCACGGGCTGCGCCGGTGACGGCCGCCGGGTCGATCCGGATCGATGTCCTCGACGAGCTCTGCACCCAGCTGCGGGTCGCGTTGGGCGACGACACGGTGAAGGTGTGCGAGGGGTGGCCGGGCACGAACATGGCCCGCGAACAGATCTGGGTCCACGACATCGACGGAGAAGAGGATTACCCGACCGCGGAAGCCGGCCGGAAACGACGCGACGACCAGTTCGTCATCACGTTCCGCCTGAAGTCGCAGCGCAACGGGGCCGCGTCACGGTTGGATCCGATGCGTCAGGTCGAGGCGTACTTGGACGCGTTGACGACGGTCATCGTCGCCGACGCCACCCTCGGTGACGCGGTGGACGGGTTGATCGCGATCGTGACCGGCAAGAAGAAGGGGCCGTACTCGACGCCGATGGATCAGGCGGGGTTCGAGGGGCGCGCCGAGCTTGAGGTCCAGTGCTGGACCGTGATCGACTGATGAGGAGCACCTGATATGGAGATCGTGTATGTGGGCCCGTTCGAAGGGGTCATCCTGGTGGTGCCCGGTGCGGTGGTCGAGACCGACGCGGCGGTCGTGAAGGGTGAGCCGTTCGCGGTCGCGGGCGGGGAGTGGGCGGCGTCGTTGCTGTTGCAGCCCGACAACTTCGCGCCGGCGGACGACGAGGCTGAGGCCACGGTGTTCGAGCTGCTCGACCTCCACGCTCGCTTGCAGCCGGCGCCTGTGCCCGCCACCCCTGCCGACGTCGCTCCCGTCCCCGAGCCCGTCGCTGTCCCGGCCGGCGAGCCCGACCCTGTGCCCGCCACCCCTGCCGACGTCGCTCCCGTCCCAGAGCCCGTCGCTCCCGGCCCCGTGCCTGTCACCCCAGGCCAAGGTCACGAAGCCGCGTACCCCGAAGCCTGATCCAGTCGGCCGGCGCCCGGTTCCGAGCGCCACACCCGCCCAGTTCGCACCCTGCCCGGCCCCGCCGCGGCTTCTTCACGTTGGAGTGACCCATGACCACAGGCATCGGATCCGGCATCTCCGGGCAGATCGGCTACGGCGCGGAGAGCACCGTCGGGACCGGGGTCACCCCGACCCGGTTCTTCCCGCTCATCTCCGAGAACATCCAGGACAAGCGGCCGCGCATGGAGTCCGACGCCATCATCGCGAACCGGATCGTCGACGACGCCGCACAGTGGGCCGCCGGCAACATCATGATCGCCGGCCCCGTCCAGCACCGCCTCTACGACCACTCCATGGTGCTGCTCATGAAGCACCTCTTCGGCACCTACGGCGTCACCGGTGCGGGCCCGTACACGCACACCGTCTCGCCGGGGTCGACGACCGGGCTCGGGCTCACCACCCAGGTCGGCCGCCCCGACTCGACCGGCACCATCCAGCCGTTCACGTTCTCCGGCGGGAAGATCAGCAAGGGCGAGATCGGCCTGAAGAGCGGGCAGATCGCGACGCTCGGCCTCGACATGCTCTTCATGAACATGACGACCGCGACCGCGCTCGCGGCCCCGTCGTACGCGGCGGCGCTGAACCCGATCCACTTCCTCCAGATGTCCGTGCTCGTCGCTGGCGCCGTCACCATGAAGACGCACTCGGCGAAGCTGTCGTTCGATTCGAAGCTCGCGGAGCGGCGCTTCAACGGGCAGGCCACGACCGACGAACCGTTGCGTGAGCAGCAAATGGAGATCACCGGCGACCTCGAGCCAGAGTTCATCGGGCTCACCGAATACAACCGGTTCGTCAACGCGAACCAGTTCGCGATCGTCGTCACCCTCACGTCCGGGTCGAACTCGTACACGTTCACGTATAACGCCCGCTACGACGGCGACGCGGCAAACCTGGCATCAACGAAGATCCTGAACCAGCCGCTGAAGTTCAAGGCGATCGGCTCGACCGACGCCGCGGCGTGCACGCTGGTGTGCGTCAACCAGGACGCCGCGGCCTGATGCCCGGCGAGGGCGGACACCTCCGGGTCAACGTCCGGGAGGACCCCGGTCTCGCCGCGTTCGGCAAGCAGCTCCGCCGCGCCGACAAGGTCCTCGCCGCCGACTTCGCCGAGCTTAACGAGGAACACGCCAACCGGATCGCGTCGGCGGCCCGCGCCAACGCCGGGTCCGACGGCGGCGTCGAAGCGAAAGCCGCCGCCGCGATCAAGGCCGTCAAGTCGGCGTCCGAACTCGCGATCACGATCACGTCCACCACCGCTCACCCCTACGCGCTCGGCGCGTTCTACGGGGCGAAGCGGTACAAGCAGTTCGCCGACTGGGTCGGGAACCAATGGGAACCCGGGGCGTCGGACGACGGGCCGTACGCGGTGGCCCCGGCGATCACGGCGGAAGCGCCGAAGATGCTCGAGGCGTACGGCGCGGCGACCGTCGACTTCTTCAACGAACGCTTCGCCGACGCGGGCGGCGGCACCGTCGGTGCCCGCGCGCGCGGCGTCATCTGATCCATCAAACCAAACGTAGAGGGGTCTACCTCATGAGCAATCTGGCACCTGAGCCGGGCACACCGTTGCCCGGCGAAACACCCGCAGTGTCACCGGGCACCGCGAAACCGTTCCTGCGGATCACGATGGGCGGCCGATCGCTCGACGTGCACACGTCGCAACTCGGCCCCGTCGACGACGCCGAGGCCCGGCAGCAGACCGGGGGCCCGTTGTCCCCGATGTTCGAACCGGGGTACGTGTTCGGTTCCGACACCCTGATCGCGTTGTGGTGGTTCGCCCGGCGCCGGCACGGTGAGCCGCGGCTGCGGTACCGCGACGTGGTCGCAGAGTTCCCGACGGTCGCGTCGATCTACGCGGCCGAGCCCGACATCACCCAGATCGACCCGGCCACCGAGACCGACGCCCTCGTGGACGAGGTGGGGGCCGACCCGGAAGCGTAAGGCGGGACATCGGTCCCGCCTGGCCTCTGTGGACCGAACGATTCGGGCTGATGCCCTGGCACGCCGGCGGCCCCGACCGCCTCTCCTACTCCGAACTCCGCGCCTACAACAACCGCCTGGCCCAGGTGCTCGCCGCGGAGACGCAACCGAAGTCGACGATCTGGTGAGAGGGGGCTGAACCTATGGCCAACGAGAAGAAGATGAAGATCGTTCTCGAAGGCCAAGAGGTCGGCGTGATCTCGATGTTCGACCAGACCGGTCGGAAGATGGAGGAGACCGGGCAGAAGTCGTCGGGCCTGGGCTCGGTGATGACCGGGGTGTTCCAGGGCATGGGCATGGCCATCGGGAACACCCTGATGGACCTGGGTGGCAAGGTCGCGTCGTTCGCGACCGATTCGATCTCCCAGTTCGAAGGGCTCGCGGTCTCGACCCGGAAGATGGAACGCGCGACCGGGCTCGGCGCCGAGGAAGCGTCGAAGCTGATCGAAGTCGCGAAGGACTCCGGGGTCGGGTTCGACTCGCTCGCACAGTCCCTCAAGATCTTCGACAAGAACCTGATCGCGGGGAACGTCGACGGGTACAACGGGGCGCTCAAAACCCAAGCGAAGGACGGCCAGGCCGCGTCGGCCGCGGCCGACGCGTTGGCGAAGGCGCAGCAACGTCTCGGTGACGTCCAGCTGTTGCAGTCCCAGAAGGCGCACCTGACCACGCAGGACAACATTGCGCTCCGCAACGCCAGTGAGGCGGTCGCGACGGCGCAAGCGAAGGTCAACGACCAGGCCGCGCAGGCCGGCCCGAACTTCGAGAAAAACGGCTTCGCGGTGCGTGACGCCAAGGGCCAACTGCTCCCGATGACGGAGGTCCTCGGGAACGTCGCCGACAAGTTCAAGCAGCTGAACGACACCGGGCAAGGGCCGGCCGAGACCGCCCTCGCGCTGAAGCTGTTCGGCAAGGCCGGCAACGACATGCTCCCGGTCCTCATCCAGGGGAAGGCGGGCATCTCCGAGATCACCGACTCGATGGACAAGTACGGGCTCACCCTCGACGAGGCCGGTGTGAACAAGGGGCTCGCCGCCGCGAAGTCGCAGCGCGAACTCGGCATGGCGTTCGACGGGCTGAAGGTACAGGTCGGGGAGCAGCTCGCCCCGTACATGAAGATGTTCACCGATTGGGCGAAGAACGAGATCCCAATCGCGGTCGGGGTGGCGAAGGGCTGGCTGCATGACCACGCTGACGATTTCAAACGCATCGGCGACAAGATCCACGACGCGTTCACCTGGGCCGTGGAGCACGTGCCGCTCATCCTGCTCGACATCGGCCTCGCCGCGGGTTGGCTGAAGGACCACGGCATCGACCCGCTCGTCGGCACCCTGCAAGATATGAAAGACGGGTGGACCAACAACATCGGCACGATGGACGACACCAAACGCGGCATGGGCGTCGTCGGCGACAAGGCGGGCTGGCTGAAGGACAAGGTCCTCGACCCGCTCGGCGGGACCCTGCAGGACATGCAGCAGGGGTGGCTCAACAACATCGGGTCGATGGACGACACCAAGCGCGGTTTCGGCAAGGTCGGCGATGCCGGCGGGTGGCTGAAGGACAAGGTCCTCGACCCGTTGTGGGGCTCGATCGAGAAGGGGGTGCAGGGCACCGCCCAGGCGTTCGGCGTGTTCTTCCCGGCCACCCTCGGCTTCTTCCAGCACTGGCTCGACGTCCTCAGCGGCATCGGTGATAACTCGGTGTTCAAGTTCCTCACTGGCAGCAACGGGGGCGGCCTCGGCGGGTTCTTCAAGGGCACGTTCGGGGTCCCCGGTCACGCCGCCGGTGGCGATGTCGCGGACGGCCCGTTCATCACCGGCGAGCGCGGCCCCGAGCTTGGGTTCAAGGCGGGCAACACGACCCGCATCTTCTCGAACACGGTCTCGCAACAGATGGTCGCTCAGGCCGGCACCGCACCGGGCGGCGGTTCCGTGTCCCACATCCGGGGCGGCGACCTCGTGGTCCAAGGCAACGTGTACGGGGTCCGGGACATGGTGGCGCTCCTCGACGAGTGGAAACGCAACGGCGGCACGATGCCCGGTGAAGCGGCGTGACGTTCCCCACGATGACCGTCGACATCGCCCTCACCACCGCGCCGTTGGCGGTGCCGGCGTGGACGTCGGTCGCGTCGAAGGTGTTCGACCTCGACATCACCACCGGGAAGCAACAGGAGCTCGACGCGGTCCAACCGGGCGTGGCGGTGATGACGCTCGACAACCACGACCGCCGCTTTGACCCGTTGTACGCGGCCGGCCCGTACTTCGGGAACCTGTTGCCGAACAAGCGGATGCGGGTCCGCGCGACGTACGGCGCGACGACCTACGACCTGTTCACCGGGTTCGTCGACGACTGGCCCCTGGTCTACGGGGGCCCGCTCATGGCCCGGTCGCGCATCGTGGCCTACGACGCCTTCACGTTCCTCGCCCGCGCCGACCTCACCGGCGACCCCTACCGCACCGCGGTGCTCACCGACCTGCCCGCGGTGTGGTACCGGATGAACGAACAGACCGGCATACAGATGAACGACTCGTCGGCCACCGCGACCCACCCGGGGCAACTGTCGGCCGACGCCACCCAGAACCGCACCACGGGCCTCACCGCGAACATCGGAGCGACCGCCCTGACGCTCGACGGTGTGTCGTTCTTCACGGTGCCCTACAACTTCACCGGCACCGGTGACTTCGCCATCGAGTTCTGGCTCAAAGGACCGCCGCCGGTGGCCGGCGCGGGCACCATCGTGTTCGGCGCGCTCGGCCCGGGTTCCAATGTGCTGCAGATCACGGTCGATGCGTCCGGGTGGTACTTCGTCGCCACCGACACTTCGGGCGCCAACACGATTACGGCGGCCACGACCTCTCCCATCAGCGGCTCACCGTTCGTCGGCCTCGAGGCATCCACACCGCACCACTTCGTGTTCACCCGCTTCGCCGGCCACCTCTACATCCTGATCGACGGGGCAGTGCGCAGCATCGAACTCGTGAACTCGGGGAACCCGTCGCTCAACACGATCGGCAGCAAGTTCTATTGGACGAGCAACGCCGGGCTCGGGCAGAGCACGATCGCGGTCGACGAGTTCGCCATCTACCCCGGCGTGCTCTCGGTGGCCCAGGCCGCCGCCCACTACCAGGCCGGCGCTAAGCCATGGGATGGCGACAAGACGGGGGCGCGGATCGGCCACGTCCTCGACGCGGCGGGCATGCCGTCGACGGGCCGCAACCTCGACACGGGTCAGACGACCCTCGGCCCGGCGACCTGGACCGCGGGGACCAAAGCACTCCCGTACCTCAACCGGGTCGCCGCGACCGAACAGGGCGCGTTCTACATCGACCACGCGGCCGCCGGAGCGTTCCGGTTCCGGGACAGGGCCACGCCGCTCACTGCGACCCGTTCGACCACCGTGCAGGCCGTGTTCTCCGACGACGGCACTGACCCGGCGGCGATCCACTACTCGGCCCCCGTGTTGTCGTCCGGGAAGATGACGATCGTCAACACGGTCACGGTGAACTGGGCCGGCGGATCGGTCATAGCGGCCGATGCCACGTCGGTCACGGCCTACGGGCCGCTCGGCAAGACCATCGACACCCTCCTCCAGTCGCAATCCGAGGCGCAGTCCCTCGCCGACTGGCTGCTCGCCAAGCACAAGGACGTGTTCGTCCGGGTCCGGTCGTTCACCGTGACCCCGTCCGCGATGAACGGCGCCACCCAGGACGCCGCGTACGCCGCGGCGCTCGGGCTCCGCGAAGGCGACCGGGTCACGTTCCGGTGGCAACCCCAGGGGCTCGGCACCGCCATCTCGTTCGCGACGCTCATCGAAGGCAAGCACCACGTCACGTCGGACACCTCCTGGGCAACGACGTTCTGGTGTTCCCCCGCGGACATCCAGTCCTATTGGATCCTCGGCACCTCGCTGCTCGGCTCGACCACCACGCTCACACTTTGATGGGAGACCGATGACTACGTCCGTCTACACGTCGCCGGCAACGCAGGCGAACGGCGACGTGATCGGCGCGTCGATCTGGAACCCGGAGGTCGTCGAGAACGTCAAGTTCCTCGCCGACGCCGCCCCGAAGCTGCGGGTCCGGAAGTCGGCGGTCCAGTCGATCCCGAACACCGCGAACACGGCGCTCACGTGGGACATCGAGGACTACGACAACGACGCCATGCACACCGGCTCCGCGCCGACCCGGCTGACCGCGGTGACCGCCGGCAAGTACGCGTTCACCGGGCTCGTCTACTACGCGCCGGGCAACGGGACCCGAATCACGACCCTGTTCAAGAACGGTGTCACCGAGATGGATGTCCCGCTCGACGCGGCCGCGTTGAACGCCGCAGCCGGCGGCCCGTTCTCGTGCGGCGCCAACATCCATTGGGCGGGGCAGCTCATCGCGGGCGACTACCTCGAACTCGTCGCGTACCAGTCATCGGGTGCCGCGCTGAACGTCACGACCCGATGCTTCGGCGAACTTCACTGGTTCGGGGCTTACTGACCTTGCGTGGAGCTGGTGAAGTCGGGCGGGGCCGGGTTGAGGTCGACGGCGGGGTGCGTGGCGGCGGCGGCGAGGGATGAGCAGACGACGACGGCGAACAGGGCCGGGATCAGCAGGTGGCGGCAGATGAACGTGATCGCTTGCCGGTAGGTCATGGCGTCCCCCTCGGTGATGCTTGCTGCTTCGCAAAGGTACGCCATGCAAGGTAATGCGTCTAGGGTCATCCGCCCTATTCGCCCGGAAACGTGCTACGGCACGACGGAAGGAGCCCCGATGACGCAGGCTGTTGATTCGTTCGGGATCCACACCGCCACGTCGGCGCACGCGCTCGCTCAGGCTGGCATCGGCTGCGCGCTGCGCTACCACTACAACGCGTCGCGCCTCGAGGTCGACACGCTCCACGCCGCCGGGGTCGGGTTCTCCCTGATCTGCGAGTTCGACACACGGACATGGCACCCGCCGTTGCACTCACCGGAGATCGGGCCCGAGCACGGCCGCCAGTCCGTCGCCCACGCCCAGGCCCTCGGCATGCCCGGCGGGGCAACCTTGTGGCTCACCCAGGACACCGACTTCGCGAACTACCAGTACGAGCGCGCCGCGACCTACTGGGCCGGCGCCGCGCCGATCATCCGGGCCGCCGGGTTCCGGGTGGGCGCGTACGGCGAAGCGACGTTCGTCGACCTCCTCATCGACCGCGGGTACGCCGACGCCGCGTGGCAGGCCGGCGCCGACTCCTGGGCCCAGTACCAGGCGTCGCGGCATGCGGTGCTCCGCCAGCTCCCGGTGCAGAGCACCTTCGCTGGCGTGCAGGTCGACATGAACAACGTGCTGGGGGAGTGCGGCGCGTGGATGCCGGACGGTGTCCACGCCGCGAACACCCCCGATCCGACACCCGTGACCCCGATCTCCACCCCACCCACCCACGTCCCCCTGGAGGACACCGTGATTACT
>JBBQXR010000119.1:0-8959 GCA_038209455.1 Acidimicrobiia bacterium | reverse complement strand
CTCAAGGTGCTCACCATCGCCGAGGCGGTGCAGGCCGCCGACGTGGTCATGGTGCTGCTGCCCGACACGGAGCAGAAGCGGATCTACCAGGCCGACATCGAGGCCAACCTCGTGCCCGGGAACTCGCTGGCATTCGCACATGGGTTCAACATCCACTTCGACCAGATCCAGCCGCCCGAGGGTGTCGACGTGTGGATGATCGCGCCGAAGGGCCCGGGTCACCTCGTCCGCCGCACCTACACCGAAGGTGGCGGCGTGCCCGCGCTCGTCGCGGTCGCGCAGGACGCGAGCGGCAACGCCCGGGCGATTGCGTTGGCCTACGCGAAGGGCATCGGCGCCACTCGCGGTGGCGTGCTCGACACCACGTTCCAGGAAGAGACCGAGACCGACCTCTTCGGCGAGCAGGTCGTCCTCTGCGGCGGGCTGGTCGAGTTGATCCAGAACTCCTTCGAGACGTTGGTCGAGGCGGGGTACCAGCCGGAGTCGGCGTACTTCGAGACGCTGCACGAGGTGAAGCTGATCGTCGATCTCATCTACGAGGGCGGCATCTCCAACATGCGCTACTCGATCTCGGACACGGCCGAGTACGGCGACATGACGCGTGGACCGCGCGTGATCACGTCGTCCACCAAGGCCGAGATGAAGAAGATCCTCGGTGAGATCCAGAGCGGCGAGTTCGCGCAGGAATGGATCGCGGAGAACGAGGCGGGTCGGCCGAACTTCAAGAAGCTCCAGGAAGCCGGGCGCGCCCACCCGATCGAAAAGGTCGGTGCCGAACTCCGCAAGATGATGCCGTGGATCAGCGCGGGCAAGGCGACCCCGCAAGAGGTCTCCGGCGGCTGACCGGCGGCGCCGCTCCTCGTGACACCCGGCGTGACACCCGGTGTCACGAGCGCGGGGTTCGGTTCGAGGCGATGACAGACTGCCCGACTTGATTGTCGTCGCGGCCGTCGTCGGCTACCTGCTGGGGACGTTCCCATCGGCCGATCTCGTCACCCGGCTCGCGACCCGCGGTCGGGTCGACATCCGCGCGGTGGGTTCGGGCAACCCGGGCACGCTGAACGCGATGAAGTCCGTCGGCACCGGCTGGGGGATTGTGGTGCTGGTGCTCGACGTCCTCAAGGGCGTCGCGGCCGGGGTCCTCGGGCGTGAACTCGCCGGGGCGAACGGTGCGTACGTGGCGGCCACGCTCTCGATCGCCGGTCACATCTTCCCGGTGTGGACGCGCTTCCGGGGTGGCAAGGGCGTCGCAACCTCGGCCGGCGCCTGCATCGCGGTGTTCCCGCTCTATTTCCCGCTCGACGCCGCGGTTGCGTACCTGGGCGCGGTGAAGTCGCAGCGGGCGACGGTCGGGACCCAACTCGGGTGCGCGGTCTGGATGACGGCCGCCGTGGTGTGGACGATCTTCGATTGGCCGAACCTCTGGGGCCCGCCCGCAGGCGGCGGGCTCATCGCGTTCGCGGTGGTGGGTTCGGCGATGATCCTCTGGGCGTTCTGGCACGGCAACCGGGATCTGGCTCGGCGCGCCGCCGCGGCGGAGCAGCCATGACCGTCGCGCTCGTCACCGACTCGAACTCGCAGATTCCGTCCGCGTTACGCGAGCGCTTCGCGGTGCACGTGGTGCCGCTCACCGTGGTGATCGACGGCAAACAGTTTCGCGAGGGTGTCGACATCACGACGGCCGACTTCTACGCACGTCTCGACGACGGTGCGACCGTCTCCACCGCGGCCCCGGCGCCGGGTGAAGTGCTGGCCGTGTACGAAGCGGCGATCGCCGCCGGGGCGACCGAGATCGTGTCCGTGCACGTGGGTGCGAACACGTCCGGCACCCTCAACGCCGTGACCATCGCCGCGCGGACGGTCGGGGTGCCGGCGCACATCGTGGACACCGGGACCGCTTCGTTCGCAGTGGCCGGTTGCGTCTGGGCTGCCGGAGAGGTTCTCGGCGCCGGGGGGACTGCGACGACTGCGGCCGATGCGGCTCGGCGGGCGGCCGAACGGGTCGACAACGTTTTCGTGGTCGGCGCCGTGCACCTGGCTCGGCGCGGTGGCCGGCTCGCACCGACCGCGGCGGCCGGAGACGGGATCGCCGTGCTCGCCCTCACCGGCGGGCAGATGGAGGTGGTCGACCGGATCCGCGATGTGGAGGGTGCGGTCGACGCCATGACCCGGTACGTGGTCGACCGGGCCGCGGGTGCGCCGGTGCGTGTCGGGGTGGGTGACGCGCTCACTCCCTCCCTGGCCGCCGATTTCGCGGCCGCGCTCCAGGCCCGGCCCGAGGTGACCGAACTCGTGCACTACGAGATCGGACCGTCGGTGGGCGCCCACACCGGTGCAGGCACCGTGGGCGCCTGCTTCTTCCGGCTGTAGACGGGCGTCAGTCGCGCAGGAACTCGGCCTCGGCCGCCGTGGGTGCGGCACCGATCGCGTCGATGGCCTGCGCCTCACCGA
The DNA here is from genome assembly GCA_038209455.1 of Acidimicrobiia bacterium. Taxonomy (GTDB): domain Bacteria; phylum Actinomycetota; class Acidimicrobiia; order IMCC26256; family JAENVU01; genus JAENVU01. The sequence goes on along the minus strand of JBBQXR010000119.1, from coordinate 6,508 downwards.
GCGCGACGAACGTGGCGTTCGATCGGGCCCGCACCGCACCGCGGCCGTCGACCACGGATGCCGAGGCTTCGATACGACCGTCGGCGATCGCGCCGATGCGTGCCTCGACCCGATAAGGCTGGTCGACGCGGACCGGCTTGTCGAAGGTGGTCGACGTGGTGTGGGTGACGGCCCACTGCCCGGCGATCGCAATCGCGGCCCACGCCATCGCCTCGTCGAGTACCGCAAGGGTGACGCCGCCGTGCAGGTACGCAGGCGCGCCCGAGAACCGTTCGTCGAGGGTGAAGTCGGCGAAGACCGTCGCCGCGTCGGTGTCGTGGAAGAAGGGGATCCCGAGCCCGGCGGAGTTCTTCGCCTCGCACACGAAGCAGTTGCTGGCGAATCCCCACCGCTCGTTGCTGAGCCGCTCGATCGTCATCGGCGCACGCTAGCGATCGCGCGCGCCTCCCTCTGATGGGTCAGCCGCGGAACACGAGACCGCGCGGGGTGTCGCGGCCACCGACGGCCCGAAGCGCGTCCGCGAGGCGGTGTTCACGGACCGGTCGACCGTCGATGTCGGCGATCTCGATCTGACGCAGCCGACCGTCCTTGACCATCGTCGGGATCGCGGCGACCCAATCGTCGGCGGCGGAGAAGGTGACGATGGTGCGCGCGCCGCGCTCGATGTAGGCGTCGAGCATGCCGTCGGTGATCACCACGAACGCACCCGCGGCCCGCGCGGGCCGACCGGTGCTCTCCGGCCATCCGAGCGCGGCGCCGTACGGCTGCGCGGGATCGGTGGCCGAGAAGACTCGGGGCTCGGCCTCGGGGTCGGCGTCGCGGTGGGAGCGGAGGCGATCGACCGCGCCCGGCAGTGCGAACTGTGCCGCGCCCAGGCCGCTCACGAAATAGCCGCGGCGGACCCGGCCGCGCTCTTCGAGTGCCCGCAACACCGGATAGACGGCCGCGTACCCGCCGAGGACGCCCTCGCTGCGGACTGCTTCGCGCGTGACGACGCCGTAGCGCTCGAGCAGTTGCTGGGCGAGGGCATGGGCGCGCAAGGTCGTCTCGACGATGGGAACGTCGGGGTGGACGCGGGACCAGCGCCCGGCAGCCGCCGGAGGTCCGATGCGTCGCAGGCTCGACGGTCGCGGCCGACCGCGCGCGGTGCGGGCCTTCCCCTTGGCCCGGCCGAGCTGGGCGCGTAACGCCGCGAAACTGTCGTTGGTGATCGCGCCGGCCCACGCGAGATCCCACAGCGCCGCGATGACCTCGGCCTCCGGTGGGTTGCCGGCTGCGCCGAGGATCTCGGGCCAGAACGACGCGCCGACGCGGCCGAGGTGCTCCATGATCGCGTCGTGGAGGGGCCCGGTCGGAACCTCACCGGGGGCCGGGAGCAGCAGGGCCGCCTGGTCGCGGAACGCGAGCACGATCCGACCGTCACGCGGGCCGATGGCACCGGCGCCGACCCAGACCACGTCACCGCTGCTCATGAGTTCGTCGAGTTGGTCGGCTCGGTATCCGGCGACGCGCATGGGGAGCACGTCGGACTCGAGGCTGCTCGCGGGGATCGGCGCGCCCTGGAGCTGGCCGATCACGTCGAGCAGGGTGTCGATACCGGGCCGGGGCGAGTCCATGCCGTGCCAGGCCGGGAGGAAGCGGGCGAGCACCTCGCCGTCGACCGGCTCGACCTCGTGGCGCAGCTTGGCCAGGCTGCGGCGACGCAGTCGGCGGAGCACGGTGGCATCGCACCACTCGCGCTCGTGACCGTCGGGACGGAACTCGCCGTGGACGATCCGGTCATGGGACTCGAGGTCGCGGAGTTCGGTGGCGGCGCGATCGGGCGCGATCCCGAAGCGTGACGCAGCCTCCGCGGTGGTGAACGGGCCGTGGGTCCGCGCGTAGCGGGCGAGGATCTCGCGCAGCGGTGACGGGGTCGATTCGGTGAAGGCACCGGGGAGCCCCGGTGGCAGCGCGGCGCCGAACGCGTCGCGGTACCGGGCTGCGTCCTCGGCGGCGATCACCCGGCTCTCCCCGGCGACGACGATGTCGATCACCCGGCGTGCCGAGCGCAGCTCTGGGAGGAACTCGGCGATCGGGAGCGCGGCGCGGTCGGTGATCGCGGTCTCGGTGAGGTCACCCAGTTCACGGAGCAGGTCGTGGCCGTCGTCGACGGTGCGGATCCGGCCCCGCATCTCGGGCGTGAGCCGTTGCAGCTCCAACTCGAGTTCGGTGAGGGCCGCGGGGTCGAGCAACTCGCGGAGTTCCTCGGTGCCGAGCAGCTCGCGCAGCAGATTCCGGTCGAGTGACAGCGCGGCGGCCCGCCGCTCCGCGAGCGGCGCATCTCCCTCGTACATGAACGTCGCGATCCACGAGTAGAGGAGCGACTGAGCGAAGGGCGACGCGCGCGGGGTGTCGACGGTGACCATGCGGAGTGAGCGGGCGCGCAGTTCGCGCAGGACACCGATGAGCGACGGCAGGTCGAACACGTCCTGGAGGCATTCCCGCGTGGCCTCGAGGATGATCGGGAAGTTCGGGTGCCCGGCCGCGACCTCGAGTAGTCCCGCGGCCCGCTGGCGCTGTTGCCAGAGGGGTGTGCGTTCGCCCGGTCGACGCTTCGGGAGGAGAAGGGCGCGGGCCGCGGCCTCGCGGAATCGGGCGCCGAAGAGGGACGAGCCCGGCAGCGCGTCCACCACGAGGTCCTCGACCGTGTCGGGATCCAACGCGAGGTCCTCGACGGGGAAGTGCTCGACCGCGTCGGGCAGGCGCAGGACGATGCCGTCGTCGCTCCAGAGGACCTGCACGTCGACACCCAGGCGCTCGGTGAGCGTCGCCCGCAGTGCCATGCCCCAGGGCGCGTGGACCCGTGCGCCGAACGGCGTGAGGATGCACACCCGCCAGTCACCGAGTTCGTCGGGGAAACGCTCGATCACGATGGTGCGGTCGTCCGGTACCACCCCCGTCGCCTCGGTCTGCTCGGCGAGGTACGCCACGAGGTTGCGGGCCGCGAGCTCGTCGAGGGCCGAGTGCGCTTGGAGGTACGCGACCGCTTCGTCGTCGGTCTTGGTCCGGAGTTCGCGGGTGAATGCACCGATGGCGCGACCGAGTTCGATGGGCCGGCCCGGTTGGTCGCCGTGCCAGAACGGCAGCTTGCCCGGCTCGCCCGGAGCCGGGAGGACGATCACGCGATCGTGGGTGATCTGGTCGATCCGCCAGGTGCTCGCGCCGAGCACGAACGTCTCGCCGGGGCGACTCTCGTAGACCATCTCCTCGTCGAGTTCGCCGACGCGCGTGCCCTCGGGGAGGAACACGCCGAAGAGGCCGCGGTCGGGAATGGTGCCGCCGTTGGTGACCGCGATCCGGCCCGCGCCATCCCGGGCGCGGACCGTTCCCGCGATGCGGTCCCACACGAGCCGGGGGCGCAGGCCGGCGAACTCGTCCGACGGGTAGCGGCCGGACAGGAGATCGAGGACCGCGGTGAACGCATCGTCCGACAACTCGGCGAAGGTGGCGGTCCGGCGCACGAGCGCGAGCAGGTCGTCGACCGCCCACTCGTCGACCGCGCACATGGCCACGATGTGTTGGGCGAGGACGTCGAGCGGGTTGCGCACGATCCGGGTCGATTCGATCGCACCGGCCTGCATCCGCTCCACCACGACGGCGACCTCGAGCAGGTCGCCGCGGTACTTGGGGAAGATCCGACCGGTGCTCGGTTCGCCGACCTGGTGACCGGCCCGGCCCACTCGCTGCAATCCCCTGCTCACCGAGCCCGGTGACTCCACCTGGATCACGAGATCGACGGTGCCCATGTCGATCCCGAGCTCGAGGCTGCTGGTGGCGACGAGCGCGCGAAGTTGTCCCGACTTGAGTTCGTCCTCCACGAGCAGGCGCTGGTCACGCGCGAGCGAACCGTGGTGGGCCTTCACCAACTCCTCACCGGCGAGTTCGTTGAGCCGGGCCGCGAGCCGCTCCGCAAGGCGGCGGGCGTTGCAGAAGATGAGCGTCGTGCGGTGGGCGCGGATCAGTTCGAGGATGCGCGGGTGCACGTGCGGCCAGATGCTGGCCCGGGCCTCACCGTCGAGCGGGCCACCCTCGGGCGCTTCGAGCTGGGTGCCCATCGCGGCCATGTCCTCGACCGGCACGATCACTTCGAGATCGAGCACCTTGCGGGTCCCCGCGTCGACGACGGTGACGGGCCGCAGCGCCCCGTCCTGGCGGCCGCCGAGGAAGCGGGCGATCTCGTCGAGGGGACGTTGGGTGGCCGAGAGACCGATGCGTTGCGGCGGCTTGTGGGCGATGGCGTCGAGCCGTTCGAGCGACACCGCCAGGTGCGAGCCCCGCTTGGTACCGGCGACCGCGTGGATCTCGTCGACGATCACGCACTCCACGTCCCGCAGCGTCTCCCGCGCGCCGGAGGTGAGCATGAGGTAGAGCGATTCGGGCGTGGTGATGAGGATGTCGGGCGGGTTGCGGCGCAGGGCCGACCGTTCCTTGGCCGGCGTGTCGCCGCTGCGGATGCCGACGGTCGACGTGTGCCGGGCGACGCCGAGCCGCTCCGCTGCGAGCATGGTGCCGGCGAGTGGCGCACGCAGGTTCTTCTCCACGTCGACCGCGAGGGCCTTGATGGGTGAGAGGTAGAGGACCCGCGTACGTTCGAGCTTGGGTGGGACCGGTTCGGTGGCCAGGCGGTCGATCGCCCAGAGGAACGCGGCCAGGGTCTTGCCGGACCCGGTGGGCGCGAGGATCAGGGTGTGGTCCCCGGCCGCAATCGCCGGCCACCCCTGGGTCTGGGCGTCGGTGGGCGCGCCGAACGTGGTGGTGAACCACTCGCGGGTGGGCGCCGAGAACTGGGCCATCACCTCCATGGCTCCGGTGGGAGTCGTCTCCGCTTTCTTGGCCGCCACGCCCGTGACGGTACCCCTCGGGTGCGACCGTGAACCCGGCCGGGGTTCAGGTGGTGCGGGCGGTGATCATCGCTTCGGCCCAGCTCACGTCGGGCCGGGGCCGACGGGCGAGGCGGGCGGCTACCTCGTCGTCGACATCGATCACCAGGCGTACGAGGGCACCCCCCAGGGACTTGCCGAGATTGTCGGACCGCAGGGACTTCGGCCCACCGCCACCGAGCGCACCACGGAGGACGAAGTTGAGGGCCCGCACGTTGGCCGCCTCGTACCGGACGACCTCACCGCGCACCAGCGACCCGAAGTGCTCCTTGACCCGCGCCGCAGTGACCTCACGCACGATGAGGTCGTACCCGGCGTCGTCGTACGCGAACAGCGCCACGTCGGACGTGTCGCCCTTGTCCCCGGCCCGGTACCCACAGAACTCGCGCAGGACAATCCTCATGTGTTCTCCAGGGTGACGGACACTCCGGGGTCCACCAGGGACCTGTCGACGAGGGTGGGCCAGATGCCGAGGAGTTCGGTGGCGCCCGCGCCGCCACGACCGATGCCGGTCATTCCCGCGGGGGGCGCGCCGAGCGCCAGGGGGACCAACTCGCGGCCGACGAGCGCCGCGGTCTTCTGATCGGCGCACCGCCATGCCACGCGTGCGACCACCTCGGGTGGCTCCGCGTCGGTCGGGGGCACGGTGTCGCCGCCGAGCGCGTTCACGCCCCACAACTCCACCTCCCACTCGTCGACGGTGAACCCCGCCATCTCGACCCGTTGCATCAGGATCGCGGTGAGGGCCTTCGCCTTGGCCTCGGCGTCGGGCCAGGAGAACGCGATGCGGGTCTCGCCCGCCCACCCGGCGGGATACGCGAGGAGTGCCTTGTACGAATCGGTCGCGGGCTTGCCGCGAACGTCGCGCACCTCCACGCGATCGTCACCGAGATCGGTGATGACCGCCGACGTGAAGTCGGCGATGACGTCGGGTGAGAGGTACGCGGCCGGGTCGTGCACCTCGTAGAGCAGTTGGTGGCGCACGGTGTCGACGTCGACCCGCCCACCCAAACTCGCGGGCTTCGTGATCACCGCGGTGCCGTCGGCTCGGACCTCGGCGATCGGATACGGGAGCTTCCACGGCTCCGGCACGGTCCACCACTCGCCGCTGAAGTTGCCGCCCGCCACCTGTCCCGAACACTCGAGCAGATGGCCGACGAGGACGCCGGCCGCGAGCCGGTCCCAGTCCTCGAGTCCCCAACCGAACTCGTGGATCAGCGGACCGAGGAACAGCGAAGCATCGGCGACGCGACCGGTGATCACGATGTCGGCACCCTGGGCGAGCGCCTCGGCGATCGGGAACGCCCCGATGTAGGCGGAGAAGAACAGCGCGTCGCCGCCCATGGTTTCGTATGCGGCGCCGGTCTCCACGTTGGCGAGTCCAGACGCAGTGCCCTGGCGGACCGCGGGCAGTCGACCCATGAGGTCGTCACCCAACACGGTCGCGACCTTCAGACCCGTCGCGCCGAGTTGGTTCGCGGTCTCGATCGCCGCGTGCGCGGCAGCACGCGGGTTGATGCCTCCGGCGTTGGTGACGACCTTGGTCCGCCCGTCGACGATCACCGGCATTGCCGCCGCCAGGTAGC
>JBBQXR010000118.1:0-9030 GCA_038209455.1 Acidimicrobiia bacterium | reverse complement strand
CCGCGTCACGGTTCACGGCGCCGGTCCCGGTGTCGCTCCGCGGTGACATCGACGCGACGAGGTTCGGTCCGGCGGCCCCGCAACTCCCGGCGTCCAACACGGTTCCCGGTGACACGACGCCGGCGTCGATGGACGAGGACTGCCTCTTCCTGAACGTGTGGGCTCCGCAGACGCCCGGCCGGCACCCGGTGTTCGTGTGGTTCTACGGCGGTGGATTTCTCACTGGCACCACCTCGGATCCGACCATCGACGGGGCCCGCCTCGCGGCACGCGGCCCGATGGTGGTCGTGACCGTCGCGTACCGGGTCGGTGCGCTCGGGTTCCTCGCCCTCGGGGACACCAACTGCGGGCTGCGCGACCAGATGTGCGGGCTCGACTGGGTGCACGACCACATCGCGGCATTCGGTGGTGATCCCGGGAATGTGACGGTCGCGGGGGAGTCGGCCGGGGGTGGGTCCGCGCTCCACCTCCTCGCGGCGAACGCGGCGCCAGGTCGGTTCGGTCGCGTGATCGCGCAGAGCGGTGCGACCGACTACACCCGGTCGCGGGCGGAGGTGGACCGGGTCACCGAGGTGTTCGTCGGTGGACTCGACGGTGACGATCCGTACGCCGTCCCGTGGCAACAGATCATCGAGGCACAGGGCAACACCATCATCCCGCTCCTCATGGAGATGGCCCGGATGCCCTTCCACCCGTGCGTGGACGACGACCTGCTGCACGCGAAGCCGGTCGACGCGTTCGCGGCCGGGGTCGGCGGGGCGGTCGACCTCGTGATCGGGACGACGCGCGACGAGATGCGTCTCTTCCTCATGGAGGCGTCGCTCGCCGACGCCCAGATGCGCAAGCGGGTCGACCGCTACCTGGGGTACGACGGCGCCGGGGTCGTAGAGCAGTACCAGGCCCTCGTCGGCGACGACCCGATGGACGTCTGGGCTGCGATCTTCTCCGACCGCGAAATGTTGGCGCCGGCGGTCGCGATGGCCGATGCCCACCAGGGACGCACCTACCGCTCGCTCTTCACCTGGGAGGTCGCGCCGCGCGCCGACGGATTGCCGCTGCGCGCGTGTCACGCCGCCGACCTGCCGTTCACCTTCGATGCCCTCGACCGCTTGGGCTGGGACGCATGGACCGGCACCGACCGCGCGCCCGACGCGGGCGCGGCGTTGGTGGATGCCATGACCGACGCGTGGTGTCGGTTCGCGCGCACCGGGGATCCGGGGTGGCCCGCAATGGGGATCGAGCCCGGGCCCGCCCAGATGATGGAGTTCGGCGTCGAGTCTGGGGTCCGGGCCGATCCGATGGCCGATCGGCTCGCGCTGTGGTCGTAACCGGATGACGCGGACGTTCCGGTTCCCCGCGATCGATCGCGTGGTGCACGGTCCGGGTGCGGTGGACGCCGTGCCGTCGCTCGCGTCCGAACTCCGCGCGCGCCGGGTGATGATCGTGACCGGGCAATCCCTTGCGACCGGCACCGACCTCATCGCGGTACTCGAAGCCGCCCTCGGCGATCATCACGTCGCCACCTTCTCCCGCATGCGCGCGCACGCCCCGCGCGTCGACGTCGACGCGGCCATCGCGATGGTCGGTGAGTGCGGCGCGGACCTGCTGATCGGCTACGGGGGTTCGAGCGTCACCGATGCCACCAAGATCGTCGCGGTCCGGTCGGGTCCCGAACCGATCCCGCACGTGCTCGTTCCGACCACGCTGTCATCAGGGGAGTGGACGCCGGCCTCGGGCATGACCGGCGACGTGCCGGGGGTCAAGACCTACGTGGTCGATCCGGCGATGGCGCCGTTCGCGATCGTCCTCGACCCGGTCGTCACCCTCCCGACGCCGCGGGAGCTGTGGCTGTCGACCGGGATGAAGGCGGTCGACCACGCGTGCGAGGCGATGTGGGGACCGCGCGCCCATCCGGTCACCGACACGCTCGCCGAGCGGGCGATCCGGACGCTGCGCCGCACCTTGCCCCGGAGTGCCGCCGATCCCGCCGACCTCGACGCACGGCTCGATTCCCAGATCGCCGGGTGGATGAGCATGGCCGGGGTGGTGAACGTTCGGGTGCATCTCTCGCACACGCTCGGCCACCAGATCGGAGCCCGCTGGGACGTACCGCACGGCATCACGTCGGGCATCACCCTGCCGCCGGTGATGCGTTACATGGAAGCGGAGAACCCGACCGGCACCGCCGCCGTTGCGGCCGCGTTCGATGCCGCTTCCGTCGTCGGCGGCGCCGACGCGATCGGGGCCCTGGTGGCATCGCTCGGCCTACCGACGCGCTTGCGGGAGGTCGGCGCCGACCCGGCCGATTTCGCCGCCGTGGCCCAGGCCACGCTCGACGCCGGCCGCGCCACCGGGTACGTCCCCACCGGCGGGGTCGACTCCCTCGTCGCCCTCATCGAATCCATGTACTGAACTTGCGTCAGTTCTCCACCTCCCGGGTGGAGAACTGACGCAAGTTGGGGAGGGTGGCGGCGTGGGCGCGGAGGTCGGCCTTGGCCACCTTGCCGCCCGACGCGCGCGACAGGTCGTCGTCCATGACGACGAGGTGCTCGGGCCAGAGTTCCTTGCCGACCCCGCGTGCTGCGAGGTGCGCGCAGAGTTCGGTGAGGGTCGGGGCGACGGTTCCCGCACGGGCGACGACGTAGAGGCACACCCGCTCGCCGAACACCGGGTCGGGCATGGCGACGGCTGCGCTCAACGCGATCGCGGGGTGCGTGGCCACCTCGTCCTCCACCTGCGCGGCGGAGATGTTCTTGCCGCCGCGGATGATGAAATCCGACGTGCGGCCCGCGACGGTGAGGACACCGTCCGGGTCGATGGTGCACAGGTCGCCGATCCGCATCCACCCGTCGGCCGTGAAGAGTTGCGCGTCGGCGGCCGGGTCGTCGTCGTAGCCGAGGCAGGTGAGTGCACCTCGACACGCGCCGATGCCGGGCCCACCGGTCGCGGTGATGTCGGCGTCGGTGTCGGGATCCAACAACCGCACGTGCATCGAGCCGATGACGTGGCCGGCGGTGCGGAGCCGGGTGTCGCGATCGTCGTCGAGGCGCGTGGCCGAGAGCGCACCGGTCTCGTTCGATCCGTAGAACTGGAGCACCCGTGCGCCGGTGCGGTCCTCAAACTCCGCGGCACGCGCGTACGGCACCATCTCGCCGCCGGTGTAGAGGACCCGGAGACTCGAGAGGTCGTGGTCGGCCAGCGACGGTGAGTTGAGCATCATCACGAACTGCGTACTCACCGCTGCGAGCACCGTGACCCGACACTCGGCGATCGCCGTGAGCGTGGCTTCGGGCGAGAACCGGTCGGGGACCACGCACGGCGCCCCGAGGATCGTCGGCGTGAAGTGCGCGGTCCAGAGCCCGAACCCGAACGGCGCGGGCAGGACACTCATGAACACGTCGTCAGGGCCGAGCCCACCGAACTCGACCGCGAGGTCGTGGAACGCGAACCAACGGGACTGATGGTGCTTGACGATCTTGGGCAGGCCGGTGGTGCCGGAGGTGGAGTTGAGGAACCACAACTCGGCGGCCGTGAATCCACGGTCCGGTGCGACCGGAGGGAGACCCGGTTCGGGCGAAGGGAGTTCGGTGAGGAGCGCGACCGCACCGGTCGTGGCCACGAGGTGGTCGACCTCGCGCGTCCCGGCCCGCGGGCCGATGCCGACCACGACGAGCCCCGCCCGCTCGGCCGCCAGGTAGAGCAGGAGGTAGTCGGGTCCGTCGGCCATCAGCCCTGCGAGGCGACTGCCGCGCTCGGGGTACGAACGCACCAGGGTCGCAGCAAGGGCCGACGCCTGCCGGTCGTACTCGCCCCACGTGAGGACGCGGTCGGTCCCGATGAATGCCGGAGCGTCCGGCCGCGTGCCGGCATTCGCGGCCACGACCTCGGAGAGGGTCACGGGGGAGTGTCGGCGTGGACCCGATAGCTGCCCCGGACCTGCGCGGTCACGGCCCACCCACCGCGTACGCGCTCGGTGTGCACGCGTGAGAGGCCCGATCCGGTCACCGTCGGCCGGACCGAACCCGGGTACCAGAGTTCGAGCGTGCCCGGCCGCGTCGTCGTGCCGGCAACGCTGGCGTCGCGGGTACACGCGGCGTTCCGCTCGGTGAGCCGACCGGGCGCGGCGCGTGGGTACGGACGCCACGTGCACGCCCATTCCCGGACGACGCCGAGGTTGTGGTCGCCGGGACATCCGTTGCGCTGGAAGTGGATCAGCACAGCATCGGGCGTGCCGCCGGGGTGGCCGACGCTGTGCGGATCCCCGCACGCCTGGCGCCATTGCCACCACGCGTCGCCCGCCGTCAGCAACGCGTCTTCCTTGGCCGAGAACCGGCCGAGCTTCTCCTGGTTCGCCACCGGATCGGAGAACCATCCGTACTCACCGATCCACAGTGCGGTGCCGTACTTCGTGGCCAGCGACTGGAAGTAGTCGAAGATCGCGTCGATCGGGATGGAGCCGATCGACTCGCCGTAGTTGTGGCCCTCGAACACGAGGTTCGGATCGTCGGAGAATGGTTCGACTGAGCTGCCGACCACGGTCGTCTCGAAGAAGACGATGTGGTGCAGCGAGCGCGACCCCCGTTCGCCGACGCGGATCGCGTCGAGCGAACGCTTGAAGTACGTGGCGAGGTTCACGAGGACGTTGGGGTCGCGGCCGAGGTTCGGTTCGTTGAGGAGGTCGTACCCGGCGACGGCGGGGTTGCGGCGGAACTCGTGCGCCACCGCGGTCCAGACCTTCACGAGGTGGGACATGATGCCGGCGCGGTCGGCGTAGAAGCTGTCCCACGCGGTGAGCACGGCGTCACTGTTCTCACGACTGCCGCGCGCGCACGTGCTCGCACCATCGGTGATGGTCGCCCACTTCGGCGCCCCGTCCCACCCGATGGCGGGCTCGGATCCGGCCGGACACACGGTCCCCGGGGGCGACGCGATGTACTTCCCCCCTGCGTCCTGGTGCATGTCGATCACCGAGTAGATCCCGTAACGGGCGGCCTCGTCGACGGTCCGGCGCACGCGGTGCAGGTACTGGCGGTCGATGTGCCCGGGTCGCGGTTCGAGCGCGGACCACGAGACGAGGAGTCGGACCACGTTGAATCCGTGGGCGGCCATGCGGGCCCAGTCGGCCCGGGTCACCGCGACGATGGTGGGGAGTTTCGGGTCGGCCTGGTAGTAGTCGCCCAGCGAGTTGACGTTCACGCCCCGCAACGTCATCTGACGATCACTCGCGTCGACGATCGCCGCTCCAACACCGCGAGTGGCATGGAGCGGCAGCAGCGATGGCGCGACGTGCCCGCCGCCGGCACCGGCGAGCGTCGGCACGCCCACGGTCACCGTCGTCAGCGCGACGACGAGCAGAAGGGTGAACCATCGGGGTCGCAGCTCGGGTCGGGTCACGTTCGGGCCTCCGGAGGAGTCGGCATGCGGAAGAGTTCGGTGGCGTTCTGCCAGCAGATCCGGGCCACGTCGGCGGCCGGAACGCCGGCCAGTTGCTCGCGCAGGCGCGGTTGGGTGTCGGGCCAGGTGGAGTCGGCGTGCGGGTAGTCGGACTCCACGAGGAGGTGGTCGACGCCGATCACGTCACGGGTGAGGAACCCGGAAGCATCATCGATCGCGCAGAACCAGAAGTTGCGGCGCAGGACCTCGCTCGGGGTGAGGTCCACGTCCCGCCACGTAGGGAGGTACCCGAGTTGATACTTGAAGCAATGGTCGAGGCGGTCGATCAGCCCCGCCACCCATCCGATGCCACCCTCGGAGAGTGCGATCCGGAGCTTCGGGAACCGCACCGGGACCTTCGAGTACAACCAGTCGACCGCGGCGTACATGCCGTAGGCGAAGAAGAGGACGGCCACCGTCTCGGGGGGCGCATCGGGAGCCGTCATGGGCGAGGAACCCGACGAGCCGACGTGCAGGCACACCACCGTGTCGGTTTCCTCGCACGCCGCGAACATCGGATCCCAGTAGCCGGTGTGGAGCGAGGGCAGCCCGAGCTTCTCGGGTGCTTCGGAGAACGTCAGGGCCTTGAACCCGCGCACGGCATTCCGACGGATCTCGCCCGCCGCGATCTCGGGATCGCGCAGCCAGGTGATCTGATTGGGGATGAACCGGTCCGGCGCGGCACCGCACCACGCATCGAGGTGCCAATCGTTGTAGGCACGCATCGCGGCGAGCCCGAGTTCCGGGTCGTCCGGCCACGTGGTGAGCCGCTGTCCCACGAACCCGGGCAGGAAGCTCGGAAAGCAGAGCGAGCCCCACACGCCGTTGACGTCCATATCGGCGAGGCGCGCGTCCACATCCCAGGCGCCGCGGCGCATCTCATCGAAGCGGGTCGGCTCGAAGCCGTACTCCTCGGTGGGTCGGCCGGCGACGGCGTTGAACCCGACGTTGGGGAGCAGTTCACCGTTCCATAGCCATGCCTCACCGCCGTCGTCGGTGGTCACCACGCGCGGCGCTTCGTCCCGGAACTTGGTCGGGAACCGATCGACGAACGCGTCGGGCGGTTCGACCACGTGGTCGTCGACCGAGATGATCGGGGTCCATCGTTCGCGCGGCGTGGGTTCGGGGAGGAACGTGACTTCGGAACGCCGGCCCTGGCTCCCGCCGAACTCTTTCGATGCCGCGAGGTCTTCGAGGGTCATGCCCATGGCGTGCTCCGTTCAGTCGAGGACGTCGGGGTCGGTGCGGAGCGCTGCCCGTACCGCGCCGTTCCAGTAGACCACCGGCGCGTTGGTGCGCAGTTCGCGGCGGAGGGCGGCGCGCGCCTCCGGCCCGAGCGGCAATGGTCGTGGCCGGGTGCCGGCCTGGAGCGCAGCCAGCGTGAAGCGGGCCATCCGTTCGTAGGTGGCACCGAGGTACGCGACCTCCTCGATGGTGGGCGCCAGGACGATGGCACCGTGATGCGCGAGTTGGATCCCGGTGGCGGTTCCGGTCTGCTGCGCGAGGTTGGTGCCGGCCTCGGAGTCCTCGACCGTCCCGGCGTACTCGTCGACGGTGACGAGGCTGCCGTCGAAGATGCACGAGTTCTGATGGCTGATCACCGGCGGTTCGCCCATGCAGGCGAGGGCGGTCGCGGCAAACGGGTGGCCGTGGACGATGAGCGTGGCGTCGGGCCGGGCGCGGTGCATCTCGGTGTGGAGGGGGACGGCCGGTGTCACATCCCACGGACCGTCGACGACACGTCCGTCGGCGTCCACGGTCATGACGTCGGACGCGCGCACCTCCTCCCACCACCGACCCCACGGCGTGCACCAGAACGTGCCGTCGCCGCGGTCCCAGGTGATGTGGCCGGAGAGGTTCTCCTGCCAGCCCTCCGTCGCGAGGATCCGGTGGGCGACGGCGAAGCGTTGGCGGTCGGTGAGGGAGGTCCCGATGCCGGGCAGATCGCGGGGCCACGCCATGGCGCGGAAGCTACCCCCTCACATGATCCCGCGGTGTCGGGGCACCGGAGCGTGGGGTCTGCGAGGCTGGCCGGCACCTGATCGGAAGCGTCGACGCGAGGAGTCACGATGGAGTACCGCCGCCTGGGCCGGACCGGAGTCGAGGTCAGCGAACTGTGCCTCGGCACGATGATGTTCGGCGCGTGGGGGAACCAAGACCACGCCGACAGCACCAAGATCATCCACGCTGCACTCGACGCAGGGATCAACTTCGTCGACACCGCCGACATCTACTCCGCCGGCGAGTCGGAGGAGATCGTGGGTGAGGCGCTCGTGGGTCGCCGGGACGACGTCGTGCTCGCGACCAAGGTGCACGGCACGATGGGCGCAGGCAGGAACATGGGCGGCAACTCGCGGCGCTGGATCATCCGGGAGTGCGAGGCCAGCCTGCGCCGACTCCGGACCGACCACATCGACCTGTACCAGATCCACCGTCCCGACCCCACGATGGACATCGACGAGACCCTCGGCGCGCTCACCGACCTCGTGCACGCCGGCAAGGTTCGTTACCTCGGGAGTTCGACGTTCCCCGCGTCCGAGATCGTCGAGGCGCAATGGACCGCCGAGAAGCGCAGCCGGGAGCGGTTCGTCTGCGAGCAGCCGCCCTATTCGATCCTCGTGCGCGGTATCGAGGCCGATGTGCTCCCCACGTGCGAGCGCTACGGAATGGGAGTGATCCCGTGGAGCCCGCTCGGCGGAGGTTGGCTCTCGGGGAAGTGGCGTCATGGCGCCGAGAACACGAGCCGCCGTTCGGCGATGATCCCCGACCGCTTCGACCTCGCGTTGCCGGAGAATCAGCGCAAGCTCGACGCGGCGGATGCACTCGGCCGACTGGCCGATGATCTCGGCGTCTCGCTCGTCCACTTGGCCGTCGCGTGGGTGAACCACCACCCCGCGGTCACCGCGGCGATCATCGGACCGCGCACGATGGAACAACTCGAGTCACAGCTGGGCGCGGTCGACGTCGACCTCGATGCCGCGGTGCTCGACCGGATCGACGAGATCGTCCCACCCGGTACCAACTTCGGCTGGGCCGACGCGGGGTACTCGCCGCCGGGCGTCGCCGACGCCCGCGTCCGTCGCCGTTCCTGACCCGGAGTCGCTCAGGTCACGTGGACCCAGGTGGCGACACTCGGGGTGCCGGCGGTGTCGACCCCGAAGAGCATGTACCAACCCGGCGGCGTGAGGTTCGGGTTCGCGTCCAGTGCCGTATTCACCGTGGTGCCGGTCTGGGTGAAGTGAACGTCGACCAGGCGTTGATCGGGATCGTTGGAATGGGTCGCGGAGCCGGGCCGGACCAGTTCGACCCACTTCAGCGGCACGCTCGACCGGAACGTGGTGGCCCCGCCGCGTTTCATGGCCTTGGCGGCCGTGCCGAGAGTCAGCGTCGGGCGGGGCTTCGCGACATAGTCCGGCGTGTAGAGCTCGATGCGCATCTCGAACGGTGTCCCGATGTCGGACGCATTGCCGCCGAAGGTCGCGACCCGACCGTCGGGGAGGAGCAGGGCCTCGGAGTGGTAGGTGCGGCCGACGGTGGGCTTCGCCGCGTCCTCCCACGTCATGGTGTCGGGATGGAAGATCTGTGCGGTGTAGCGGA
>JBBQXR010000117.1:0-9075 GCA_038209455.1 Acidimicrobiia bacterium | reverse complement strand
ATGCTCGAGATCGTGACCACGTTCGATCTCGTCATCCGTGGTGGCACGGTCGTCGACGGCACCGGCGCCGCACCCCGCACTGCCGACATCGCCATCCGGGACGGCGTCGTCGTCGAGGTCGGTCGGGTGGCCGGGCGCGCGTATCGGGAAGCCGACGCCGACGGACTGCTCGTGACGCCGGGGTTCGTCGACATCCACACGCATTACGACGGCCAGGCCACCTGGGATCCGCACCTGACACCGTCGTGCTGGCACGGGGTGACCACTGCGATCCTCGGGAACTGCGGCGTGGGCTTCGCCCCCGCGCACGCTGACCGCCACGAGTGGCTGATCGAGCTGATGGAGGGGGTGGAGGATATCCCCGGTTCGGCGCTCGCCGAGGGGATCCAGTGGTCCTGGGAGTCCTTCCCCGAGTATCTCGACGCCCTCGACCGCATGCCGCGCGCGATCGACGTCGGCACGCACGTCCCCCACGCTGCGCTCCGCGCGTTCGTGATGCGGGACCGCGCCCACGAACTCGCAACCGGTGACGACATCGACGACATGAGCGCGCTCATCCGGGACGCGCTCCGCGCCGGTGCGCTCGGGGTGTCGACCGGTCGGACCGCCGGTCATCGGGATGTCCACGGAGAGCCGGTGCCCGGGACGTTCGCGGCCGCGGCCGAAGTGGGCGCGCTCCTCGCGGTGATGGCCGAGGAGGGACGAGGCGTCCTCGAACTCGTGCCCGCCGGGATCTCGGGCGCGATGGGCGGCGACGAGGCGGATGCGATGGACCGGGAACTCGACTGGCTCGTGGAATACGGAGCGCGATCCGGGCGACCGATCACCTACCTCGCCATGGAACACGGTGCGGACCCGGAGGCGTGGCGCGGGTGGTTCGACCGGACCCGCGACGCAAACGCACGTGGCGCCCAGCTCCGCCCGCAGGTGGCGAACCGCTGCTTCGGGGTGCTGATGGGGCACCAATCCCGGATGAACCCCTTCCGGTACTTCCCGACCTACGCGGCGCTCCCGGACGAGCCGTTCGCGGCCCGAATGCGGCGCCTCGCCGATCCTTCGGTGCGCGCCGCGATCCTCGCGGAGCAGCCCGCGTTCACCGGGCCGCCGTCCATGGACCAGCTCCGCCCGCGCTCGTTCGAGCACCTCTACCCGCTCGGGATATCGCTCGACTACGAACCGGCCGCCGACGCGAGCGTGGCCGCGATCGCGGCTCGATCCGGCGAGGACCCGTGGTCGGTGGCGTACGACCTGATGCTGGGTTCCGAGGGCCGCGACTTCCTACTGTTCCCGTTGCTCAACTACGCCCGCGGTTCCTACGACGGGCTCTTCGACATGATGACCGACCCCATGACGGTGCAGGGGCTCGGCGACGGCGGCGCGCACTGCGGGATCATCTGCGACGCCAGCATGACCACCTACATGCTGAGTCATTGGGCGCGCGACCGTTCCCGAGGCGAACGGTTCCCCGTCGAGTTCGCGGTCAAGCGGCTGACGAGCGAGCCGGCAGCGCTGTACGGACTCCACGACCGGGGCGTGATCACGGCGGGCCGGCGGGCCGACCTGAACCTGATCGACTTCGACGCGCTCGCGTTGGTTCATCCGGAGCAGCGCCGCGACCTCCCCGGCGGCGCGAGCCGGCTCGTGCAGCGGTCCGCGGGGTATGTGGCAACCATCGTCGCCGGCGAGACCGTGGTCGACGCCGGAGAACTCACCGACGCCCGACCCGGCGCACTCGTCCGCAGCTGACGGAACGCGCGCCGGCATTCAGGGTGTCGGTGATCGACGAACCGGCCGTGAGTTCGTCGGCGGCGTGCAGGAGTGCGAGGTCGCCGGCCGCCCACGATGCGTCGAGGGTAGAAGTCGCGATGCGGGTGATCTCATTTTCGGTCAGGCCGGCGGCGCGTGCGTATTCGGCGTGCTCACCCCACTCGAAGTCGGAACCACAGTTGCGGGCGATGCGCAGCGCCACGAGCTCGCGCTCGCGCTTCGGGAGCACACCGTGCAACGCGAGCGCGGCTGCCCAACCGAGAAACGGTGCGAGCAGATCGGGTTGACGAGCGAGCATCGTCATCGTGCGCGGCGCTTCTCGGCCCGGTGGCGCAACGAGGGTGATGAGTTCGCGCGCGTCGGTGCGGAGCTCAGCGGGCTCGGGCACCGGGATCCGGTTCATCCGGCGGTCGCCCGGAGGTGGTCGGACAAGCTGACCATCGCGTTGGCGAACACGGTGCCGATCATCTCGCCGGCACCGGCAATGAGTTCCGCCAGCTCGGCCTGTGGTTCGACGGCGAACGTCCACCGCAGTGCCGAACCTCCTTTATGGGCCCTCCGCTCGCGCTCCTCAGCGTCATGCCCCTCGTGGGGCTCGCTCCGTGCCGGCTCGCCTCCGCGAGCTCCGGCTCGGGAGCCCTCGTCGGGGGCCGGAGTGATCACCCAGTCCTCGGCGAGGGCGAGGAAGGTGGGGTCGGTGGTCTCGTCGACGCGGTAGGCCCAACGGTGCGGGGCATCCCATGCGAGGATCGTCTCCCGGTAGACCGTGCCTTCCAGGGCGATCGCCCGCTTGGTCCCCACACCGTGCGGTGGCGGGCTCGCGTACCGGCCGTCGGCGAGACCGGGGAACCAGGTCCAGGTCGACGGGTCGGCGCTGATCGCGGCGAAGACCACCTCGACGGGCGCGGGAAGTTCCACCTCGTAGGTGAAGCGAACCGGGGCATCGACGAGGAAGTCGAGGTCGACGGATCGGAGCCGGTGGAGCGGATTCTCGTTCATCTTTCGTCCTCTTGGTCCCGCGGACCGGGCCGGACGGGCCACGCTGCGTTGATCACGTAGCTCTGCCGGCTCGGTGGTCCCACTCCGCTCATCGTTCGTCCTCTTGGTCCCGCGTTGGCCGGGGCAACCTACCCTTACCGCGCATGACGGAGGACCGGGAGTTCGGACCGATCGGCACGAAGCTGCTGTTCGAGAACGACCGCGTGCGGGTGTGGGAGGTCCGACTCGCCCCGGGGGAGCGGGGCGCGCTCCACCGGCACGATCTCGACCACGTGCTCGTCCAGATCCGCGGCGACCGGGTGGCGGTCGAGTCCGAACCCGATTCGCCTACGCCCTGGGGTCCGTACTTCGAGGCGCCGATCGCGCCGGGCGACTTCAGCGTGATGCGCCGCGGTGGCATCGAGACCGCGGTCAACGTCGGGACCGAGGACTTCCACGAGATCATCGTCGAACTCAAGGACTGACCGTGACCGCGCGCGGCTTCCTCGTCGGTGACCTCTTCGAGAACGCGGCGCGCGCCGTGCCGGACCGAGTCGCAGTCCTGCTTGGCGACGAGTCGCTGACGTTCGGTCGGCTCGACCGGCTTGGCAACGGGACCGCGCGGCGGCTGGTCGAACAGGGACTGGCCGCCGGCGATCGGGTCGTGGTCTGGAGCGCGACGAGCCTCGACATCGTGGCCGTGTTCGCGGCGTGCGCGAAGGCGGGCGTCGTGTTCGTACCGGTGAACCCCGGACTCGGCATCGACGAGGCCGAGGTGATCGTTCTGGCAGCGCGGCCTACGACGATCCTGGCTGACGCCGGCCGACTCGACGCGGCCCGCACGGTGGCGGCGCGCCTCGGGGTCGAGGCCGTGCCCGTCGGCGAGATCGTGGGTGTCGAAGCCGCGACGCCACCGCCGGTGGCGATCGACGACCACGCGCCGCACGTCCTGTTCTTCACCAGCGGGAGTACGGGCCGGCCCAAGGGTGCGGTGCTGTCGCACCGCGTGAATGTGCTGCGCACCCATCCCGGCGCGCAGTTCGAACCTCGGGGTGCCACGGTCTGCATGTTCCCGCTGTTCCACATGGCGGGGTGGACCATCGCGATGCAGCAGTGGCAGGCGCGGGGCGCGGTGGTCCTGGCCACCGCCGATCCGGCGGAACTGTGTGAGGCAGTCGCTACCCATCGAGCGCACCGACTCAACTGCATTCCGCTGGTGTGGCGACGGATCCTCGAGCACCTCGACACCGGTGCCGCTCCGCACCGCGCGCTCGACTCACTTCGTTTCGCGGACACGGGCACCTCGGCCACGCCGGTCGACCTGCTCCAGGCGATCCAGCGTGCGGTGCCGAGCGCCACCGTGCGGGTGTTCTACGGCTCGACCGAGGCGGGCAACGTGATGACGTTGGAGGCGGCCGACTTCGCACGCAAGCCGGGTTCGGTCGGCGTCCCGAGCCTGCACACCCGCGCGCGGATCGGCGACTCCGGTGAACTCGAGGTTGCCGGGCCGCTGCTGTTCGACGGCTACTTCGACGATCCGGCCGCCACCGGGGCCGCGCTGGTCGACGGTTGGTACCGCACCGGCGACCTTGCCGAGATCGACGCCGACGGATTCTTCGCCATCGTCGGGCGCGCCAACACCGTGATCCGTACCGGTGGCGAGAGTGTCGTCCCCGCCGAGGTCGAGGCCGCGCTACGGGACCATCCCGCGCTGGCCGATCTCGCGGTTCTCGGTCTCCCGGACGCCGATTACGGCGAGACGGTGACGGCCGTGATCGTCGTACGTGCCGGAGCGACGGCGCCGACCCTCGACGAACTCCGTAGGTTCGCCGGTGCGCGTCTCGCGGGATTCAAGCTGCCTCGCCGGCTCGAGACCCTCGACGCGATCCCACGTACCCCCGCGACCGGCCAGGTCCAGCGCCACCTGCTCGGCTCGTTCGCTCGCGCTCCCGAGCGTCATGCCTGACGGGGGCTCGCGGCCTCGCGGTTCGCTCCGCAAGCTCCGCTCAGGAGTTCCTGAAATTCGGTCTGTACCCGGGAGCAGCCGACGTCGGGGCGAGAAGTTTCGTCAGTTCACGCCTCGGCCTTGGCCTTCCCAGTAGGGGGCGCGGAGGTCGCGCTTGAGCACCTTCATCGCGCCCGACAGTGGCAGCGGGTCGGTGCGGAACTCGACGGACTTCGGAAGTTTGTAGCCCGCGATCGACGGGCGCGCGTGCTCGATGATCTCGACGTCGGTGACCGTGAGGCCCGGTCGGCACACGATGATCGCGTGGACCGCCTCGCCCCACACCTCGCTCGGGATCCCGATGACGGCCACCTGCGCGACGGCGGGATGCGACGCGATCGCGTTCTCCACCTCGGTCGAGTACACGTTCTCGCCACCGGTGACGATCATGTCCTTCACCCGGTCGACGAGGAACAGGTAACCCTGCGGATCGAGGTAACCGGCGTCGCCGGTGTGATACCAACCGTCACGGAAGACGTCGGCCGTCGCCTCGGGCTGATTCCAGTACTCGCGCATGAAGTTGCCCGCGCGGGCGCACACCTCGCCGGATTCACCCCGGGGCAGGATGTTGCCGTCGTCGTCCTGAATCGAGAGCGCCACTCCGGGAGCCGGACGGCCCGCCGATCGCAGCCGATCGCCGCCGGCACGGTGTTCCTCCGGTCCGAGGATGGTGAGGACTGCGCACCCTTCGGTCATGCCGTAACCCTGGAAGATGTCCACGTCAGGGAGATCGGCGCGTACCCGATCGAGGAGCGCAGCCGGCATCGGCGACGCCCCGTAAGTGAGGACCTCGAGCGACGCGAGGCGCTCGGGCCGATAGTCCGGGTGGAGCATCATGAGGCCGATCATGGTGGGCACCATCACCGTCATCGTCACCTGGTGCGCCTCGAGCGCATCCATGACGGCGCCGGGCTCGAACGCGGGAACGAAGGTCGAGACGCCGCCGGCCGCGGGAACACCGAGGATCCCGCCCATCGACGCGGCGTGGAACATCGGGGTCTGATGGAGGTACACGTAGCTGTGATCGAATCGCCAGGCCATGGTGACGTGGTACAGGTTCAGCATCTGCGCGCGCTGGTCGAGGACCACACCCTTCGGCAGCCCCGTGGTGCCGCCGGTGTACATCAGGACGACGGCATCGTCCTCGTCCGGCTCCGACGGGGTGTTCGTCGCGCCCGCGCCGAGGAGATCCTCGTACGCGAGGTCGTGGGGGACGTCGCCGCCGCCGATCAGCACCACCTTGTCGAGAGCGGTGGCCGACCGGACCGAGTCGACCAGGGGTGCAAAGAACTGGTCGACGAAGCAGACCTTGGTGGCCGAGTCCGTGAGGATGTGTTCCAACTCCCGCGTCGCGAGCCGGAGGTTCAGCGGGTTGATGACACCGCCGCCGAGGAACGCGGCGTGCCACAACTCCAGATAGTGCTGCGAGTTGAGCGCGAGCACCGCGAAGCGGTCGTCCCGAGCGATTCCGAGCTCGGAACCGAGGGCGTTGGTGAGCCGGCACACCCGCTCGGTGTGCTGCGCGTACGTCAGTTCGAGGTCGGCGTCGACGAAACCGACCTTGTCGGCGAATCGGTCGGTCGCGGGCAACAGACTGCGGTGATAGATGAGCTCCTGCATCTCGACCTCGCGAGGTTGTGTCCGAGCGTGAAGGCATCGGACTCCGACGGCGGGCGGAGGGTACCGCCCACAGCGACGGTGGGCCACGGCAGGAGGTCGATCGCGTGACTCAGGCGGTGCGGTCGAGTTCCTCAGCCCAGTCGGCCACGGCCGGCCGGTAGCCCGACGCGACGGCGATCAGCCGTTCCCGCCGCGGTTCCGGCACGCTCGTCCAGTGGCCGGTGGCGGCCAGGTCGGAGTGCACGCGCAGTGCGTCGAGTCGGGCTTCCCAAGTGAGCGTCTTGGCCAGCCACCGCAGGGCGACCTGCTCGATGTCCGGTTCGTTCACGGCGTTCGCTTCCCGTCGTGGCGTAGACCACAGGATCGCAGGCCGAGATGACCACCATGTTGCCGGCACGCGACGGGAGGGCGACGGAAACGCACACGTCAGATGGTCCCGGCGCCCAACGGCGCCGGGAGTGCGCTACCGCCGGGCGAAACGCGGATCGCCGGAGAGGTAGACGATCTCGAACGTGACGACGAACGAGTTGAACGTCGGTTGGGCGATCGAGTGGGCATCCACACACGGATGCGGAATGGCGACGCCACCGCCGGGGGTGGTGCACGCCGGGACCACGGCACCGAGGTTGGGGCTCATCGGGTCGTCGTTCTTGTAGATCGTGGAACCGAAGGCGGTGGCGGCGCGGGTGAGGCTGTCCGGCGCGTCGGGGAACGTGTAGGTCAGGGTGAGTCGGATCGGGTGCAGCGGGTCGCTGTACCCCGGGAAGTCCGAGATCGTGGTGGCCGGTCCGTCACACGGTCCGTCACAGAAGCTGCCGTCGCCCTGGGTGATGACGATCGGGGCACCGTCGCCGGTGTCGGGAAGCGTGACGGTGGCCGGGTTGTCGCCGGGGATCGTGATCGAGCCGCCGGGGAGGACGAAGCCCTTCGCTACGCCGGGCGACGACGCCTCGACCGTCGTGGTCTCGTTCGCGGTCGGGTTCGACCCGGGCGACGCGGTCGCGGAGTCGGTGATGGTCCCGCTGTCGGGGACGGCACCGGGACTCGCCACGACGACCTTGGCCACCGCCGAGGCGTTGACTGCGAGTGGGCCGAGTGAGCAGTCGACCGTGGTCGTGCCCGTGCATCCGCCCGACGCCGAAGCGGTGACCAGGGTGGTGCCCGGCGGGAGGGTGTCGATCGCGTGGGCGTCGGCAACGGGGGCGATCCCGTGGTTCGTGACCGTCACCGAGTACTGCACGTTGTTGCCGACGGTGACGGGATCCGGGGAGTCGGCGATAGTGGTGTCGAGGACCGCTGAGACGACGGTCGTCGTGGCCGACGCGGCGTTGAGGCCGGGCGGCGAGGTGGCGGTGTTCACCACGACACCGCTGACGGGCACGGTGCTCGGGCTCGTGACGGTGAAGGTGGCGGTCACGGTCGCGCCCGGAGCGATCGATCCCAGTGCGCACGTCACCGCAGTGGTCCCGGTACAGCCGCCGGGCGCGGTGGCGGACACGAGGGTGGCGCCGGGGAATACGTCGCCGAGCGATGCATCCGCCACAGTCGCGCTCCCGGCGTTCGTGACCGTCGCGGTGTACACGATGTCGTTACCGGCCTGGACCGGGTCGGGGCTGCCGGTGACGCTGACGGCGAGGTGGTCGGTATGACGGGTGATGACGCGGATGTCGTCCATGACCGCGGTCGTGGTCAGATCGACCGAGAGGGTTCGGCGGTCACTCGAGATCGTGACCTTGTCTTCCTTCGACTCAAGGCCGCGCAGATCGCGGGCCCCAGCGTAGAGAGTCCCGGGCGCCCCGAGCGTCGCGTCGCTCGCAGCAAGGTTCGGTGTGGTGACCACGACGCCGAGGATGTCGTCGGCGAAGGTCACCGATCCGGTCCGGTGGATGGTGAACTTCCGCAGGGGCGGGTCGCTGTGCAGCAGGTGGCTGTCGACGATCGCACCCGCGGGCACGGTCAGCGCCGTCGCGGGGAACGCGCCGTAGGTCCCGGGGTTGGCGAGATCGATCGCAACGGGCGCGGTGAGGGTGACGGCCTGCGCTTCGTCGAAGGTCACGATCTTGGTGGCGTTCTCCAACGCGTTGAGTGCGACCGACGGCGGTGCGGGGCTGAGCTGGATCACCCCGCCGCCCGTGTTCGAGATGAATGCGCCGGCGACCGCCATGGTCGACCCGGCAACGACGAGCGCGAGGGCTCCCGACCAGACTGCACGTGAAGAACGCATCGCTCCCACCCTTTTCTGAAACTGCCGCCCGCTCTGTGTCGTGGAACCGACACGTTCGGTGGCGACACCATACCGGTCGCGGGGGCTATTTGTCCTCCCGGTGTCAATGGTCCGGTCAGGTATGAGTCAGACCCGTTTGGAACGTTGGCCCGCTCGCCGACGCCGGACGCGACGAAGCCGCCGGCGAACCGGCGGCTTCGTCAAGGAATTACTGGTGGAGCAGGTTCAGATGACGCGAACGTTCTGCGCCTCTTCACCCTTACGACCGGGAGCGGTGTCGAACTCGACGCGCTGGCCATCCTCGAGGGTCTTGTACCCGTCGGCCTGGATTGCCGAGAAGTGCACGAACACGTCTTCACCCGAGTCACGCGAGATGAAGCCGAAACCCTTTTCGGCGTTGAAGAACTTTACGGTGCCTTGCTGCACAGATTTCTCGTTTCTTTGTTCGCGATCGACCAAGGGATTTTGATCGACTCGCGCC
>JBBQXR010000116.1:0-9110 GCA_038209455.1 Acidimicrobiia bacterium | reverse complement strand
GCCCGCCGCCCGGAGTGAGCTGTCGATGGCCGTGCACCGGGCGATGCCAGGGTGGTTCGGTCACATCGATCGTCGCTACCTGACGCCCACCAACGCGACGTGGGCATTCGGTATCTTCGCCGCCGCCTTCTACGCCGCGTTGACCCTGCTGAGCGACAACGTGCTCGCCGCGTCCATCGACTCGGTCGGGCTGATGATCGCGATCTACTACGGCCTCACGGGCATCGTGTGTCCGATCTACTACCGGCGCTACATCTTCACGAGCTTCAAGACCTTCGTGTTCGTCGGCCTGGCGCCCTTCATCGGCGGCAGCATCCTCTTCTGGACCTTCTACAAGTCGACCCTCGACTCGTTCCAGGTCCCCGAAACGAAGTGGTTCGGGATCGAGTCGTACTGGGTCATGGGGATGGGGCTCCTCGCAATCGGGATCCCGATCATGTACTGGTGCCGGTCGCGAGACCGTGCGTTCTTCGAGCGTGGGATCGATCCCATGGATCAGCGGCCCCACCCCGACGGCACCGGGCCCGAGCCGCCGCCGATCGTGGCCGGTGTCGATGCCAGCATCTTGCGGGAGGCGTGATCATGAGTGGAGACATCGTCGTCGGTTACGACGATTCGATCGGGGCCCGAGCGGCACTCACCCAGGCGGTCGCCATCGCCCGCGGGTTGGCGACCGGCATCGTGCTCGTGTTCTGCAGCGAGCCGCCATCGGTCAACGCCGGTGGCGCCGGCGACCAACGCGACGTCATCGCGTCGATCGGGACCGAGATGCTCGCGCACGGCATCGCAGCAGTAGCGCCGAGTGGCGTCGCGGCTCGGGCCGAGGTGGTGGACGCCCGGCCGGTCGACGGGCTCATTGCCGTCGCCAATCAAGTCGACGCGCCGATGATCGTCGTCGGCCATCACGGCGAAGGACCGCTGCGCGGTGCGCTCCTCGGCGCGACGGCCAACAAGCTGCTTCATCAGGCCGAACGGCCCGTGCTCGTGGTACCCGCGCCCGACGCCTAGCGGGTCATTCGCCGGGTTCGTCTCGCAACAGGACTTCCTCGCGGAACACCTTGACGTCGCGCGGTGCGTCGATGCCGAGTCGCACCTGGTCGCCGCGCACTTCGAGCACGGTGACCACGACGTTGTCGCCGATGACGATGCGTTCGTTGACCCGGCGGGTGAGTACCAGCATGACGGCTGCCCTTCCGTGGACGGGGACGACGTCAGCCTAGGTCCGCGATCGGTCGGTCCATCACCGGGATCAGGGCAGGAGGCCCAGGGCCATCGCCCGCCCCAACGCCTCGTTGCGGTTCCGCGCCCCGAGCTTGTCGTAGATGTGCGCCAGGTGGGTCTTGACCGTCGGCAGCGAGACGAACAGCGCGGACGCGATCTCGCGGTTGGAACTTCCGGCCGCGAGCAGTCCCAGCACCTCGCGTTCCCTGGCCGTCAGCGTCATCGGTTCGAGTTCTTCGTCCGGCGCATCACCCGAAATCAGGGCCGGGTCGATGTACCGCTCTCCGGCCAGCACGCGATCCACCGCTCGACAGAGGTCGTCGGGTCTGATCGAACGCGCCAACAGACCGTCGACGTCGACCGCGAGGAGGTCGGTCAACGTGTCCCGGGGCGCGCGCTGGAGCATCACCACGAGGCGACAGCCGTGGCCCACCTCCCGCACCTGCCGGGCGATCTCGCCGATGGACAGGTCGTTCAGCACCCCGACGATCACGAACTCGG
Source organism: Acidimicrobiia bacterium (assembly GCA_038209455.1). GTDB lineage: Bacteria > Actinomycetota > Acidimicrobiia > IMCC26256 > JAENVU01 > JAENVU01. Next base: position 7,388 of record JBBQXR010000116.1, on the reverse strand, counting down.
GCGCATGTTCGATGACCGCCTTGGCCACCTCGCGGGCCGAACTCGCGTCCGCGACCACGTCGTGGCCGGCGGTCCGCAGCACGGTGGTGAGTCCGACCCTCACCAAGGGGACGACGTCGGCGACGACGGCGCTCGGCATCCGCGGAGGCTACCGGTCACCCCGGCGTGATCGCCGCCAATCGGCTCACCAGCGCACGGGCAGCCGGGCCGGGCCCCAGATCCCGAAGGTGTCGGGCTTCCACTCGACCGGCCCGGCGAGGGTCAGGTTCGGCATCCGGGTCGCCAACACGGTGAGTGCTTCCTGGAGTTCGGCCCGGGCGAGATGGGCGCCCAAGCAGTAGTGGATGCCACTTCCGAAGGTCAGGTGCGGCGCCGAAGTCTCGCGGGTGATGGCGAAGTCCATCGGGTCCACGTAGACGTCAGGGTCACGGTTGGCGGCGGCAAGCGACGCGAACATCAAGGTGCCTTTCGGGAACCGCACATCGCGGTACTCGATGTCCTCGGACGCCACCCGAAGCGTGCCTTGTACCGCGCCGAGGAACCTCATGGTCTCGTCCACCACGCGCGGCGCGAGTGACGGGTCCGCGACGAACTTCGCCCACTGATCCGGATGGGCACCGAACAACGCGACACATGCCGCGAGTTGGTTGCGGGTGGTGTCGGTCCCGGCCATCAACACCGCCTCGGCGAGCATCACCAACTCGTCGGTCGACAGCCGGTCACCCGCTTCCTCGGCCGCGATCAACGCGCTGAGGAGATCGTCACCAGGATCACGGCGCCGGCGTTCCACCAGCGCCCGTACGTACTCGTCGAGTTCCGTGCCAGCCTTCTCGATCGCCGGCAGATCCTCGGCGAGGTTCTGGTTGAAGATGCGGAAGATCTCGGTCGCCCACTCCGAGAACCGCTCCCAGTCTGCTCGTGGCGCGCCGAGCAGTTCGCAGATGATCGGGATCGGATACGGGTCGCAGACATCGGCGACGAACTCGCATTCACCGCGCGATTCGACGGCATCGACCAACTCGCCGATGACCGATGCCATGTACGGCCGCAGCCGGTTGGCGGCGGCGGGCGTGAACGCCGGTGCGACGAGACGCCGCACGCGGGTGTGCTCGTCGCCCTCCATCGAGAGAATCGACGGTCGGCGTTCCTCGATGCTGTCGCTCAGGCCCTGCATCTGCGGGAGCAGGGACAGGGCGGAATGGAACCGACGCTCGCGCAGGATCGCCACGATGTCGGTGTACCGCATGACCCCGAACCCGAGCGGCGTCTGCACCAACCAGTGTTCGCGTTCGCACTCGAGCAACCGCTCGAGCCGTTGTTCCCGGTCGAGACCCTCCGGGTCGTAGCGCGGGAGATCGAGCTCGTGCACCGAGACGGCCATCCACACCACTCCAAGCGTTCGGCAGAACTTCGGGTGGGTCGCCAGGGACTTGAACCCTGAACCTGCGGGTTAAAAGCCCGATGCTCTGCCAGTTGAGCTAGCGACCCCAGCGACGGACACGATACCGCCGGCCCTCGCCGCAGCCGTGAGTCGTCGCCGCGGTCAGTGATCCTCGTGTTCCAACAACTCGTAGACGGGGTTGAGGATCGCCAACCGGCCGTGGTGGGCTCCGACGCGTCCAGAGGCCCGGATCGCGCGCCCGAGCTGCACCCCGCCGAGCCGTTGCCGGCCCAGGAAGACGAGCTCGATCCCGCCGGTACCGTCGAGCACCGTGCACTCGAGGCTCGCGACCTGGTCGGCCCAGGGCCGCATGCGAACGGAGCGGATCGTGCCCTCGATCGTCGCCACGTCCCGCCAGCGGACGTCGCCGACCGCGGTCGCCGCCGGGGCCGGGCTCATCGCTGCACCTCGGCGAGCTTGACCGGTCGTTCCGGAGACTTCAGGTGGTACGGCACGAACGTGACGTTGGCGTGCGGCAGGACGCCGAGCGCCTTGGCGATCGAGTCGGACGTGCGGTCGTGGAGGAACCGGTGCCAGGACTCCTGGTACTCCCGGCGAGGCAACAGGACCGTCACCTCGGTGCGACCGTCGGCCACTTCCTCGGCGACCACCTCTAGCGCGGCGCGCGCGATGCGTCGGTCGGGACAGGCCACGATCTCGAGTTGGAACTTCGCCAGCGGCAAGGTTCCCCACTCGCGCATGAGTTCCTCGGCCAACTCCGGGTCGGACGCGATGTGGACGGCGCGGAGTTCGTCGGGACGGAGCGTCCGGGCGTACTGCACCGCGCGGGCCGCGCTGCGGTCGAGTCGGTCGAGGAGCACCAGGACCGTGTGGCGACGCAAGACGGGCGCGGTCGTCGCCTCGAACGCGCCCTCAGACAGCTGGTCCTTCTCGGATTCGTACTGACGGTTGAGTCGCACGAGGAGGAACACCAAGACCGGGACCAGCACCATGATCGCCCAGGCACCGTGGGTGAATTTCGTGATTGCGATCACCACCGTGACCACGCCGGTGACGACCGCACCGGTCGCGTTGATCGCAAGGCCCACTCGCCATCCCTGCTCGCGCAGCCGGAGGTGACGGACCGACATGCCGGCCTGCGAGAGCGTGAACGACGTGAACACCCCGATGGCGTAGAGCGGGATCAGATGCGTGACGTCGGCCTGGAAGAGGACGACGAGCCCGGCGGCCGCCACCGACAACAGGACGATGCCGTTCGAGAACACCAGGCGATGACCGCGCTTGGTCAGCTGCTTCGGCATGAAGTGATCGTCGGCGTGGAAGCTCGCGAGCCGGGGGAAGTCGGCGAAGCTCGTGTTGGCCGCCAGTACCAGGATCAACATCGTGGTGGCCTGCACCACGTAGAAGAGGACTTGGCCGACTGTCCCACTGCCGAACACGCCCGCGGCGATCTGGGAGATCACGGTCTTCTTGTCGCTCGGGATCACATGCATGGACATGGCGAGCCACGAGATCCCGATGAACATGATGCCCAGGCAGGTCCCCATCACCATGAGGGTCGACCTGTCGTTCTACCACTCCGGCGGCTTGAACGCAGGGAATCCGTTCGAGATCGCCTCGACGCCCGTCATCGCCGCACCGCCCGATGCGAACGCGTGCAGCAGGAGGAAGATCCCGACCGAGCCCCCGACGCCGATGGTCACGTGGTCGGTGGGCACCGCCGCGTGGTGCAGACCGCCGGTGAGCGCATGGAAGATACCGACGCCGATCATTGCGAACATGCTGAAGAGGAACGCGTAGGTCGGGATGGCGAACATCCGGCCCGACTCCTTGACCCCGCGCAGGTTGCCCCACGCGATGATCGCGATGAAGACCAACGCGATCGGGACCCGGTACGGCCGGAGACCACCGAACGCCGAGTACAGGGCGGCCACACCGGCCGAGACCGATACCGCGACGGTGAGGATGTAGTCGGTGAGGAGCGCGACACCGGCAACCTGCGCGGGCAGCAACCCGAGGTTGTCCTTGGTGACGATGTACGCGCCACCAGCCGACGGGTACGCCTTGATCGTCTGGCGATAGCTGAACATCAGGATCAGCAGCACCGCCGCCATCGCCAGCGTGATCGGCAGGATGAAGGAGAAGGCCAGGAGCCCGACCACCGGGATCAGCGTGCGGAGGATCTCCTCGCTCGCGTACGCCGTGGACGACAGCGCGTCGCTGGCGAACACCGCCAGGGCGGTCGGGCGGCCCAGGCGCTCGTGTTGGAGCTGATCGGTATCGAGGGCCTGCCCGAGCAGCTTCGACTTGAGCAGGTACCGCCGGGACTCGGCGATCTCCGCTTGCGGGACCGCCGGCAGCGGTCGCAAGGCTTCGGCGTCACGGACGAATGAGGAAGTCACCGGACGATTGAACCGCGACCACCGTCAAGAACCGATCAAGACGAACCCGGGGCGCGCAAGGATCGCGCAAAGATCTCCGTCCATGGCCCGAATCCCGAGCTCCGGCACCGCCCCCTGGCTGGGCGCGGTGCTCGGCATCGTCACCAGCGCCGCGGTCGGCCTTGCCCTGCTCCCCGTCCGGGACCAGGTCACCTCGGCCACCGTGGCACTCATTCTCGTGGTGGTGGTCGTCGGCGCGGCGATCGTCGGCGGGTCACCCGCCGCCATCGCCACGGCGTTCGCCGCGGCGATCACCCTGAACTTCGGGTTCATCCAACCGTACGGCACGCTCGACATCGCCGACGTCGACCGGGGGACCGAGTTCGTCGCGTTCCTTGCGGTCGCGCTCCTCGTCGGCCAACTCGTGAGTCGGTTGGTGCGGCGGCGCACCCAGGTCTCCGAGGCGTCCCAACGGGTGCGTGTCCTCGACGAACGCGTGGAACAGTTGAGTCACGAACGCACCCAGCTCGCCCGGAAGGCGACTCGGGCGGAAGCGCTGGAGCAGCTCGACGTGCAGCGAGCGGCACTGCTCCGGGCCGTCTCCCACGACCTCCGCACGCCACTGGCGTCGATCCGGGCCGTGGCCACCGACCTCCGCGACGACGTGCCGTACGACGCCGAGACCCGCGTCGAGCTGCTCACGACGGTGTGCGACGAGGTCGACCGCCTCGACCGGTTCGTCGCGAACCTGTTGAGCATGAGCCGCATCGACGCGGGCGTGTTCGAACCGGACCGCCAGGCAGTCGACTTTCACGAGTTGGTCGCGGACCGGGTCAAGCAGCTCGCGCCGCTGTTGCGCGACGTCAACGTGCGGATCGACATCCCCGACGACACGCCCCTGTTGGACGCGGACTACTCACAGTTGGAACAGGTCTTCAACAACCTCCTCGCCAACGCGGCGCGCCACGCGCCGGCCGGGAGCGAGGTGTGGATCGCCGCGATCCGGGACGACCCGTTCCTCCGGCTCGAGGTCTCCGATCAGGGCGCCGGAGTGCAGGCCGACGAGGTGGGCCGCATCTTCGAGCCCTTCACCCGCGGGACCGGCAGCCGGTCGTCCGGAATCGGGTTGGCGATCTGCCAGTCGATCGTGGAATCGCACGGCGGGACCATCTCGGTTCGTCGGACCTTCGGCGGTGGGGCAACATTCTCCTTCACCGTGCCCGTCCACCCGAGTGAGTCGCCGTGACCACGATCCTCGTCGTCGACGACGAACCTGCGATCCTGCGCACTCTCAAGGCCGGTCTCACCGCCCGCGGCTACGAGGTGGTGACCGCGGCGACGGGCCGGGCGGCGCTCAACGTGCTCACGTCCCAGATTCCGGACGCGGTCGTGCTCGACCTCGGCCTCGGTGACATGGACGGCGTCGACATCTGCCGCGCGGTGCGCGCGTGGTCCGAGGTTCCGATCATCGTGCTCTCGGCCGAGGACTCTGAACATCGCAAGGTCGTGGCTCTCGACGAGGGCGCGGACGACTACATCACGAAGCCGTTCTCGATGCCCGAACTCCTGGCGCGCGTGCGCGTCGCACTCCGCCGACGCGGATCGGCCACTGACGACGACGATCCCGTGTTGCGATGCGGCCAACTTCACATCGACCTGCCCCGCCATGCAGTCACGTTCGCGGGCGCACCGGTGGATCTCACACCGAAAGAGTTCGCGATGCTCGCCGCGCTCACTCGCTATCCCGGACGCGTGCTCACCCACCGCACGCTGCTGCACGAGGTGTGGGGACCCGGCTACGACACCGAGACGCACTATCTGCGCGTCTACGCGAGCCAGATCCGCAAGAAACTGGGGCCGCTCGGCGGCCAGATGCTCGTCTCGGAGCCAGGGATCGGGTACCGGCTGCTCGACCCGTCCGAGGAGTGACGGCTCAGATCGACTCGAGTGGCCGGCGGTCCTCGGCCTGGGGTTGACGGCCCGTCCGCAACGGCGCGAGCGGAGCGTCGACCATGAGGGTGCGGCGGGTGACCGTCCCGAGCCGGCCCGCGATCTCGTGCCACTGCGCAGTCGGGCCGGGGCGGTGCATGGCCTGCTCCCACTCAGCCCAACTCGACCAACCGGGCAGCGCCCAGATCACGATCGCCTCCCGTGCGGTCGGCATCACGGTTGCGAACGCGCCGACGAGCGCGCCCCCGAACTCGGCCACCGTGGCCACCGCATGACCGGCGACCGCATCGAGGTATTCCGACGGTCCCTCCGTGGTCCGCACCACCTCATGGACATAGACCTCGCCGCGCGTCCCGGCGGCCGTCAACTGGTCGATGGTCGGGCTCCAGGCCGCCGGCGTCACGATCCGGTCCGCGCCGCCGCGGCGCAGGCCGGCCGCCGCGGCCCACCACTCGGCGAGCGACGGATCCTGGGTCCCACCGCCGAAGAACTCGTGGTCGAAGTTCCTGACCAGCCCGGCCCATCCGTCGAGTTCCCAGAGGTTGACCACCTCGGGCCACGGACCGGTCGAACCCACCGTGGCCCACACCCCGAAGCAGAGTTGGTTGCGCTCGGCGCGCGCGACCGGGCACCAGTTCGCCGTCATGTGGTGCATGTACCGCGCGCGGTTCTGACCGATGACATCGATGAACTCATGGATGTAGACCTTGCCGTTCTCAGTCTCGTTCGTACGGTCGTTCACGGCCTCGCCTCCCGGCGGCACAACCTATATTGCGCCCAGCGCACCCCGAACCGGAGTCTTGATGACCATCACCGAATACCAGCCGGATCTCTCGATCGTGAGCGGCGGCTTCTGGGGCCGCAACCCCCATGCCGAACTCGCATGGATCCGCCGCCACGATCCCGTCTACTTCGACGAGGCCGCCGGCGTGTGGGGGATCTCGAAGTACGAGCACATCAAGGAGATCGAGTCCGACCCGGCCACGTTCAGCAACGCCGGCGGAATCCGACCCGAGACCGGTCCGATCCCGATGATGATCGACATGGACGATCCCGAACACCGGATGCGGCGCAAGTTGGTGTCGAAGGGGTTCACGCCCAATCGGGTACGCGAGCAGGAACCCGCCATCCACACGCTCGTGCACAACCTGATCGACGAGATCTGCGAACAGGGCGAATGCGACTTCGTCTGGGACCTCGCCGCGTGGATCCCCCTGATCATGATCGGGGACGCGCTCGGTGTTGAGCCCGAGGATCGGGCCACCCTGATGCGCTGGTCCGACGATCTGCTCCGCGGCCTCGGTACCGAGGACATGGAGTTGCTGCTCGCGGCCGGGGAGGCGTTCAACGGTTACGGGGAGTACGCCGCCCGCGTGATCGAGGATCGGCGCAGCTGTCCCCGCGACGATCTCATGAGCATCCTCGTGCACGCCGAGGTGGACGGTGACCGACTCGACGACGACTCGATCCTCCACGAATCCCTCCTGATCCTCATCGGCGGCGACGAGACCACGCGGCACGTGATGTCGGGTGGCGCGTACCAGCTGCTCACCCAACCCGATCAGTGGCAGAAGCTGCTCGCCGACCGCGAACTCGTCGTCCCCGCCGTCGAGGAGATGCTGCGGTGGGTGACCCCCATCAAGAACATGGCGCGG
>JBBQXR010000115.1:0-9112 GCA_038209455.1 Acidimicrobiia bacterium | reverse complement strand
TGCGCTACGTGGACCGCCAGCCCCGCGGCGACATGCTGAGCCGCGTCACCAACGACATCGACAACCTGGCGCAGAGCCTCCAGCAGACGATGAGCCAACTCCTGACGTCGACGCTGTCGATCCTTGGTGTCCTCATCATGATGTTCACGATCTCGCCCCTACTGGCGTTGGTCGCGGCGATCACGATCCCGACGTCGATCTTCACGATGCGGATGATCACGAAGCGGTCGAAGCAGCGGTTCGTCGACCAGTGGCGCCACACCGGCACGCTGAACGCCCAGGTGGAGGAGGCGTTCACCGGTCACTCCCTGGTGAAGGTGTTCGGTCGGCAGCGTGACATCGAGGCGCGGTTCAACGACAAGAACGATGAGCTGTTCAGTGCGAGCTACGCGGCGCAGTTCATCTCCGGGACGATCCAGCCCGCGATGATGTTCTTCGGCAACCTCAACTACGTCGCCATCGCACTCATCGGCGGCCTGCGCGTGTCGTCGGGTCAGATGACGATCGGCGACATCCAGGCGTTCATCCAGTACTCACGTCAGTTCACCCAGCCGATGACCCAGCTCGCGTCGATGATCAACGTGATGCAGTCGGGCATCGCCTCGGCCGAACGGGTCTTCGAGTTGCTCGACGCGCCGGAGGACACCGAAGAGGAAGCGATCCCGCTCGAAGATCTCAACCCCCAGGGGCGGGTGGCGTTCGAGCACGTGTCGTTCTCGTACAACCCGGACCGTCCACTCATCGAGGACCTGTCCCTCGTGGCCGAGCCCGGTCAGACGATCGCGATTGTCGGCCCGACCGGCGCCGGGAAGACCACGCTGGTCAACCTGCTCATGCGGTTCTACGAACTCGACGGTGGCGCGATCACTCTCGACGGCATCGACATCTCGAAGATGCGGCGCCGCGACCTCCGCGCCAACATGGGCATGGTCCTCCAGGACACGTGGCTGTTCGGCGGGACCATCCGCGACAACATCGCGTACGGCAACCTCGACGCGACCGAGGACGAGATCATGGCGGCGGCCCGGGCCACCTACGTCGACCGCTTCGTGCACTCACTCCCGAACGGGTACGACACCATCGTGGACGACGAGGGCGGCAGCGTGAGCGCCGGCGAAAAGCAACTCCTGACGATCGCCCGCGCGTTCCTCGCCAATCCGACCATCCTGATCCTCGACGAGGCGACCAGCTCGGTCGACACCCGCACCGAGGTCCTCATCCAGCGGGCGATGGCCGCACTGCGCTCGAACCGCACCAGCTTCGTGATCGCCCACCGGCTCTCGACCATTCGGGACGCCGACACCATCCTCGTGATGGAGAACGGTCAGATCATGGAGCAGGGCGACCACGAGGAACTCCTGGCCGCCGACGGCGCGTACGCGCGGTTGTACAACGCGCAGTTCGCTGCACCGGCGGTCGAAGTCGCCTGAGGGACCGTTCGGTCCGGGTCAGAGGATGCGGACCGGGATCGACCGGGGACCGCGGACCTGACCGGCAGACCACGTGACGGCGTCGGGGTCGGTGAGCTCGAAGTCGGGGTAGCGCTTGAGCCACTCGTCGATCGCGACGGTCAGCTCCATGCGCGCCAGGTTCGAACCGAGGCAACGGTGGATCCCGAGCCCGAACGCGGCGTGGCGGTTCTCTTCGCGATCGATGATCACCTCGTCGGCGTGCTCGAACACCTCGGGGTCGCGGTTGGCGGCCGGGAACGGCAGCAGCAACCAGTCGCCTTCCTTCATCGGGCAGCCCTCGAACTCGAAGTCCTTCGAGACCAGCCGGGCCATGGTCACCGGCGCGTAGGCCCGCAACATCTCCTCCACCGCGAGCGGCAGCAGCTCGGGCTGCTCCACCAGGCGGCGACGGTCCTCCGGGTGAGTGGCGAGGTGCCAGAGCGACGCTCCGATGGCCGACCACGTGGTGTCGATCCCGGCGACCATCAACAGCACCATCGTGCCGAACACGTGACTCGGGTCGAGCTTCTGGCCGTCGAGTTCCGCCTCGAGCAGGAACGTCGTGAGATCGTCGCGCGGGTTCGCGAGGTGATCCTCGATCCGTGCCGTGATGTACGCGTCGAGCTCGCCCGCCTGTTGGAGCTGCTCGCGTTCGTCGGCCGGCATGTCGACGTCCTCGATGATCACGCGGATGAACCGACGGAAGATTTCGGCGTCCTCCTGGGGGAACCCGAGCATCCCCACGATCACCCGGAGCGGGATGTCCTGGGCGTAGTCGACCGCGGCATCGAGGGTCGTACGACCGTCGGTGGCGTCGAGGAGTTCCTGGCAGAGCTTGCGGGTGAACGGCTCGAGCGCGGCAATCGGCTTCGGCCCGAACGCGGGGAGCAGCAACCGGCGCGCGAGCGCGTGGAAGGGCGGGTCGGAGGTGATCGGGGGTGCGATGCCGATCGGCGCGGGCAGGTCGTTGGGGCCCGGCCTGATCTCACTCACGACGACCGATCGCGACGTGAAGTGCTCGGTGTCGTAGGCCACGGCGGCGACGTCGGCATGGCGCACCGGCAACCAGGTACCGCCGTAGCGATCGCTGTGCGCGACCGGACACGTCTGGCGCAGTTCGTCCCAGATCGGGAACGGGTTCGTGACCCAGGCGGGGTCAGTGTGGTCGAAGTCGGTTGCGAAATCCTGGACCGGGGGGTGGTTCGAGGCCATCGGTTACTCCGTGATCGTGATTGCGTATTCGGGACAGTTGGCCGCGCCGGCGCGGGCACCGGCCTCGAGTTCGGGAGGAAGGTCACCCTCGACGAGCACGAACGCGTACCCCATGTCGTCGACGTCGAAGACCTCGGGTGCGAGCGCGTAACACCGGTTGTGGCCTTGACACTTCTCACGATCAACGGTGACGCGCATGACGAACTCCCCAAGACGGATTGCGTGCGGACGGTTTCTACACCCGGTTCGGCGAACACCGCGCGTGAACCACGTCACGTCGCGCGCCGACCGAATCGTGGTTCATCGGACTCCTAGTTCCCGATATCTCGCCGCTCGAACAGTGGGACCGAGATCGCGAACGCGAGGAGTCCGCACCCGATCATCACGGCCGGCCCCACCGACCACGATGGCCCGATCGGTCCATGGTCGAGAGCCTGGACGAACGGTGAGATTCCGCGCCACCGCTCCACACCGTGGATGAGTTGGCCGAGCACGTAGAGCACGTATCCGGCGATCGCGAGTGCTGTCGACACGGCGATGGCGACCCCGCGCCGGCCCCGGGCAGCACTCACGGCGAACGCGACCAGTCCGAACTCGACTCCGAGCGCGACCATCGCCAATCCGCCCCGCACCACGTCGCCGACCGTCATCCCCATCCCGAGTACCCACGCCATACCCAGCGTCACGGCGACGAGTACCAGCCCCAATCCGAACACGACCACGACGAACGCCGCCGCCTTCTCGACCATCACACGACGGCGGGAACAGCCGGTGGAGAGGAGCACGTCCAGCGTGCGGTCCTCCTCCTCGCCCGCGATCAGCCGGGCTCCGTGGCCGATACCGAACACGAGGAACAGGGCCGGGATCATGAGGCTGAAGAGTTCGGTGTTGAAGTATCCGGTGCCGGTTCGGAAGGTCTTGAGGTTGAAGAGCTTGCGGAGCGCGGCCGGATAGTTGCGGACGAAGTTGTCGAGGCCCGGCATGTCCCGGACCGACGGCCACATCGCGGCCATGACGATCACGAGCACTCCGAGGCCAAGGCTCCAACCGAGGAACGATCGGCGTTGGTCGAAGATCGTCTTCGCGAAGATGCTCGACAACTTCATCACGAAGGCTCGGAGTAGTAGCCGAGGAGGATCTCCTCGAGGGACGCCTCGGTCGCGACGACGTTCTCGACGCCGGCCGCGCCGGCGACCCGGAACAACACGTCCATGGAACCGGCGACCACCAAACGGGCGGTCCGACCGGCGACCACGAGTTCCTGCACCCCGGTGACCCGTCGCAGCTGCTCGGTGGGCACCGCGCCCGTGAACGTGATCTCCACGTGGCGGCGGGCGTGCTCCTTCAAGAGATCGAGTTGCTCCACCACCACGAGCCGTCCCGACCGCAGGATCCCGACGGTGTCGGCAATCTCCTCCACCTCGCTCAGCACGTGACTCGACAACAGCACCGTGGCCCCGCGGTCACGTACCGACGCGACCAACTCGCGGAACCGCTGCTGCATGAGCGGATCGAGCCCACTCGTCGGCTCGTCCAGCACCAGGACCTCGGGTTCGTGCATGAACGCCTGCACCAGACCGACCTTCTGCCGGTTGCCGCGGGAGAGCGTTCCGAGCCGGCGCGTGACGTCGAGATCGAACCGGTCGACCAGTCCTTCGACTGCACCTGGCGACACGCCACCGCGCAGCGCGGCCAGGAACGCTAGGTACTGCGCACCCGTGAGCTCCGGGTACGCGACGAAGTCGCCGGGGAGGTACCCGACGTGCCGGTGAATCTGGTCACGCGCGCGCGTGCAATCGAGCCCGAAGATCTCCGCCGTCCCCTCGGTGGGACTTTGCAGACCGAGGAGCAACCGAATCGTCGTCGTCTTCCCGGCGCCGTTGGGCCCGAGGAAGCCGAAGACCGACCCGGGCGCGACCTCGAGATCGAGATGATCGACTGCGAGGGTCGCGCCGAAGCGCTTCGTGAGCCCGCGAGTCCGGACCACGGTCGCAGGCGTCGAGGGGGAGCTCACGTGCGCCAGGTCGGAACGGCGATCAGGCCTTGGGGCCGGCGCTGACCCTGTCCTCGACGAGTTGTACCGCAGCACCGAGTTCGTCGCGAGCGCTCTGCAGCCCCTCGACCAACGCCACCCCGACATCCTCGGACTCGTCGGTCAGCGCCGCGAACCGGTCGTGGGCCCGCTGCAAGATCTCGGCGGCCTCCTCGAAACGCTCGTCGGCCTCGTCCCGAGCGTCCATGCGGCCCAGGTTGGCCCGCACTCGCAAGGTGTCGATGCGAGCACGCGCGGCGTCCAGGGCCGAATCGACCACCTGATGCCCGAGTCGAGCGAGCAGGCCTTCCAGTTCGCCGACCTTCGCTCGCAACGCCTCGACGGTCTCGGCTTGAGTGTTCATGGTCTCGGTCATGGTGATCCTTTCGTCGGTTCGAGCCTGGTCTCCGACAGCCCGGGTCGCCAGAGACAAAGGTCCCGACCCGGCACGGTCTCCCGACCGGGGCGCGCTAGGTTCGCTCGGCTTTCCGGCCGCTTTCGCCGCGATCCAGGAGTTGCTCCGTGCGCCGCATCACTGTTCTCGGACTCGGTGGGTCGGTCGCGCTGATGCTCGCCTTCACCGCGTGCTCGTCGTCGAGCCCATCGGCCGGCACCAAGTCGCCCGCCCCGTCGACTCCCGCCGCCTCGCGCTACACCCGGCCCGCGTGTCGTCTCCAACGGCCCGCGCCACCGTCGGTCACACCGGTGGCCGGCACCGACCACGACTTCACCCTGGTGTCGTTCGACGGCGCGCAGATCCGCCTGCACTGGTACCCGCTCGACCACCCCGCGCCCACCGTCTTGATGGGGCCCGGCTGGGGAGAGGCCGGCGCGACCGAGACGAGCGGCACAGGTCTCTTCGGCGATTCGCCGATCGGCGTGCTGCGCCAGGAGGGGTACCACGTGCTCACGTGGGACCCGCGCGGCTTCGGCGGGTCGACCGGCACCATCACCGTCGACAGCAAGGACGCCGAAGCGCGCGACGTCCAGGCGATTCTCGACTGGCTCGCGACCCAGAAGGACGTCCAACTCGACCGGAAGACCGACCCGCGCGTCGGGATGGTCGGCGGTTCCTACGGTGGTGGCATCCAACTCGTCACGGCGGCGATCGACTGCCGGGTCGACGCGATCGTGCCGACGATCGCGTGGCACTCGCTCGGCACCAGCCTCGACAAGTCCGACACCGTGAAGCTCGGGTGGTCGAAGCTCCTGTACAGCGCAGCTTCCGGCCGGAAGGTCGACCCACACATCACGTCCTCGTACAACGCGGGCGCGGCGACGGGCGTCATCGCTCCAGCGGACAAGGCATGGTTCATCTCACGCGGTCCCGGGGCGCTCATGAACCGGATCACCGCCCCGACCCTCTTCATCCAGGGCACCGTCGACACGCTCTTCACCCTCGATGAAGCGGTCACCAACTACGGGATCCTGCGGCATCGGGGGGTGCCGACCGCGATGCTCTGGTACTGCGGCGGGCACGGCACGTGCCTCACCGCCGTCGGCGACACCGACCGCTCGAAGCAGGCGACCGCGGCGTGGCTCCGGCGCTGGCTCCGACTCGACGCGTCCGTCGACACCGGCCCGCGGGTGAACATCCTCGACCAGCACGGCACCGCCTTCACGACCAACGACCTTCCCTTCACCACGGGAACCCCGCTCGTCGCCGACGGCTCCGGTCATCTCTCGCTCGTCGCCGGCGGCGGTTCCGGACCGGCCCAACCCACCGGCCCGGTATCCGGCCCGATCGACGGCATCGCGCTCTCCATTACCCCGGCCCGTGCGACCAACGCGGTCAACGTGAAGATCACCGCGCGCCACTCGATGACGAGTGCCGGCGCCCCGGCCCTCACCCTGGCGTACTCGGGCACGTCCCCGGAGGGGGAACGTCCGACCCGGGTGTTCGCACAACTCGTCGACGACACAACCGGGCTCGTGCTCGGCAACCAGGCGACGCCGATCCCCGTGCTCCTCGACGGCGCGCGTCACCGCCTGACGGTGCCACTGGAGATGATCGGCCAGACCTTCGCCGCGGGTGCATCAGTGACACTGCAACTCGTCGCGACCACCGTCTCGTACGCGCCACCCCGATTCGGTGGCCAGATCGACTTCACCCGCATCCACGTGACGATGCCGACCGCGAATGGTCTGCACCGCGTCTGACCACTCGGGCTCGGTTCGTCAGTCCGAAATCGCGGGTGGCGTGTCGCAGAGGCCTCGGCTCGTCTCGGGATGGATCGCGAGCGTGGCCATGAACGGGTGATGGTCACTTCCGGCGGTCTCGAGGTTCCGCACGTCGAGCGCGTGAACGCCCGGACTGACGAGCGCATGGTCGACGCGGGTGAACGCCGGGACCGACGCGAGGAACCCTCGCGCCGAGAGCTTGAGCGACCGGCTCAACCCTTTGCCGACCCCGCCGTGCACGTCGGTGAGTCCGGCGCGGCGCACCAGCCGGGCGAACTCGGGACGGAACCGACTGGAGTTGAAGTCGCCGACCACGACGAACGGCGGCGTCATGGTGGCGAGGAGTTCCCCGAGCTCGCGGATCTCCTTCCTCCAGGTGCGAAACCCGCCGGGCGCCAGGAGTGCCGAGAGGTGGACGCCGAGCACCGTCACCGGTCGGGGGCCACCGTCGACCACCGCACTGATCGCGGTGAGCGCACCGGATTGGAGCACCTCGGATCCCAGAAGCAACGGAACCCGTGCCGCGATCGTCATCGCGTAGTCGGGCCGGTCCACCGGACCATCGAGCCGGGACGGGTATGCCGCCTCGCCCCCGGCCGCGAGGAAGCCCGCCATGAACGCATCGGTACGTTCGGCCACGACGAGCAGGTCGGCGCCGGTGCCGACGAGCGCGGCCGCAGCACGATCGGGAGTGCGGTTGTCGACGAAGACGTTCGCGACCACGATCGACAACCGCGGCGCCGATTCGGCCCATGCCGGTACCGGGCCGCGGGCCAGCGGCGGCAGGACGACCGCGAGGTGGATACCCACGAACCCGGCCGCCGCGGCTGCCAGCGGCCACCGGTCGGTAAGCAGCGCGTACGCACCCACCAGCCATGCGAGGCTCAACACGACGGGCAGGCTGTCATGCACCATGGCGAGGAACGCGAACCGGTCCACCCCTGACCACCAGGTCACGACCACGACGGCCAGCACCGTCACGACACCCCACATCACCACTGCCACCGGCGCACCGTACCGACTCGCTGACCACCAGTCGCCAGAATTGTCGGCACGTGCCGAAGGACACGCCGCGGCGATCAGTGCAGTTCAGACCGGGGCGGCAGTCCGGGCAAGGGCGACGGCCGCGTGCAACGCGATCCCGACGGCCATCGCACCTTCGTCGAGCATCATCCGATTCGAATGCACCGGCGCCGCGGTGCTGGGGCGCTGGTCGGCCGGACAGGTCCCGAGGAACACCATCGCGCCGGGAACCTGCTCGAGCACGTAACTGAAGTCCTCCGAACCCATCATCGGGCTCGGCATGTCGATGACCGTCTCGGGGCCCCGCAGATCACGCGCCACTTCCTGCGCCCAGCCAGCGATCGTCGCGTCGTTGATCGTGACCGGAAACCCGTCGTCGATCCGCAACGTCGCGGTGGCGCCGTGCGCGGCGGCAATGCCGTCGGCCAATCGTCGGAGTTCGGTGTGCACCATCCGACGACTGGTCGCCGAGACGGCGCGAATCGTTCCGTGGATGCGTGCTCGTTCCGGGATCACGTTGTTCGTCGTGCCGGCGGTGACTTGCGAGATCGTGACCACGGCTGGTTCGAACGCGTTGATCTTGCGGGTCACCATCGTCTGGATCGCGAGCACGATCTCACACGCCACCGGGATGGGATCCAACGCCTGGTGGGGAGCCGACGCGTGACCACCCCGACCGATCACCGTGATCGTCACCACGTCGGCCGACGCCAGCAACGGCCCGGCCTTGGTGGCGACGACACCATTCGGCAGGCTCGGCGTCTGATGGATCGCGAAGGCGAGGTCGACCGGCGCGCCGCCGGCGTCCAGTACTCCCTCCTCGATCATCACCCGCGCGCCGTGATGGCCTTCTTCTCCCGGCTGGAACATGAAGATGACGCGTCCCGCCAGGTCGGTCTCGTGCGCCCGGAGGAGCCGCGCCGCACCGGCGAGCATCGCCACGTGGGCATCGTGGCCACACGCGTGCATTGCGCCGTCGACCGTGCTCGCGAACTCGAGTCCGGTGTCCTCGGGAAGCGGGAGCGCGTCCATGTCGCCCCGGAGCAGCACGGTGGGTCCGGGCCGGCCGGTGTCGAGCACGGCGGTCACGCTCGAGAGCCCGGAGCCAGTCGAGATCCCGAGACCGAGGCCGTCGAGCGCGTCAACCACGGCGCCCTGGGTGCGAGGAAGATCCAGACCGAGCTCGGGATACCGGTGCAGCTTGCGCCGCAAG
>JBBQXR010000114.1:0-9133 GCA_038209455.1 Acidimicrobiia bacterium | reverse complement strand
TCCCCAGGAGTTCATCATGCCCGACGCCGTCATCGTCTCCGTCGCCCGCACCCCGATCGGGCGCGCCTTCAAGGGTTCGTTCGTCGACGAGCGTGCCGACGACATGGCCGCGTTCATCGTGGATGCGGCGCTCAAGAAAGTGCCGGCGCTCGACCGCAACACGGTCGACGACCTCATGCTCGGCTGCGGCCTCCCCGGTGGTGAGCAGGGCTTCAACATGGGCCGCGTCGTCGCCATCCTCGCCGGGATGCCGACAGTGCCGGGCTGCACCATCACGCGCTACTGCTCGTCGTCGTTGCAGACGCTCCGTATGGCGTCGCACGCGATCAAGGCCGGCGAGGGCGACGTGTTCATCGCCGCTGGTGTCGAGGGCGTGAGCCGCTTCATGGTGGGTGGCAGCTCCGACCACACGCCCGGTACGCAGAACCACAAGTTCGACGGTCCGGCCGAGCGTTCCGCTGCCCGCACTGCCGGCGACCAGGGCACCTGGACGCCGCCGACCGGTCTGCCCGACGTGTACATCGCCATGGGCGAGACGGCCGAGAACGTGGCCGAGATCGAGGGTGTCACCCGCGAGGAGATGGACGACTACGCGTTCCAGTCGCAGCAGCGTGCTGGCGCGGCGATCGCACGGGGCTTCTTCGAGCGTGAGATCACGCCCTACACGACGGCTGCGGGTGCGGTCGTCAGCGCCGACGACTGCCCGCGTCCCAACACCGACCGCGAGAAGCTCGGCTCGCTCGCACCGGCGTTCCGGCCCAACGGCCGGGTCACGGCAGGCAACGCGTGTCCGCTGAACGACGGTGCCGCGGCCGTGGTCGTGATGAGCGACACGAGGGCCAAGGAACTCGGTCTGACGCCGCTGGCGCGGATCGTGTCCTCGGGCGTGAGTGGGCTCGATCCCGAGATCATGGGTCTCGGTCCGATCGAGGCCAGCCGTCAGGCGCTCGCGCGTGCCGGCATGACCATCGACGACGTCGACCTGGTGGAGATCAACGAGGCCTTCGCGGCGCAGGTGATGCCGTCGGCCACGGCACTGGGGATCAGCATGGACAAGCTGAACGTCAATGGCGGCGCCATTGCCCTCGGCCACCCGTTCGGGATGACCGGTGCCCGCATCATGGGCACGCTGCTCAACGGCCTCGAGGACTCCGACAAGACGATCGGGCTCGAGACCATGTGCGTCGGTGGCGGCCAGGGGATGGCCATGATCGTCGAGCGTCTCGCCTGATCAGGACGCGTCGGTTGCCGACCCGATCTCGGGCGGTGTGATCAGCGGGGCGACCCGCCAGATGTCCCGCTCGGGAACCGCATGGGTGACGGCGCCGGCGCACAACGTGATCGTGCGGTGGGCGCGGGACCTGAGCACGCCCTCGACCGCAGGGTTGGTTCCGGCGTAGATCCGGAACGGGCGATCGCGTCCGAGCCGGAGCCGTTCGTCCCACGCGTAGTCGAACCAGCCGTCGGGGGAGACGCGTGGCGGCGGCCCGATGCGGACGCGATGCTCGGCGTACCCCGCGGCGAGTCGCTCCCGTTTCGCGTCCCCCATGAACTCGGTGACGACATCGAGGAGCACGCGGGTGAAGGTCCGGCCGTGATTGGGAAGGTCGCCGGCGTCGGCGAGGGCCCAGTGCACGAGTTCATGGAGCACGACCGACGCGGTCCGGTACCGGCGGGGCAGGGTGATCGTCGGGCGGCCCGGATCCTCGCGATAGAAAGCCTGACGCGCACCGTTCCCTGGTCGGAGTCTCGGGACGCGCTCGAGATCGCGCTGGGGGAAGTGGGCGGTCCACCAGCGCGAACCGACGACGTCGTCGACGAACGCCTTGCACTCCGGCAGCAGCGGGAGTCTGCGCCCACCCAGTGGAGTCTCGGCGCGGTACACGCGACTCCGTTGGGAGTCACGTGGAGGAGTCATCGCTTCGATTTCAGTGCAGCGCGCACCGCGGGTTCGAACTGGCGAGCGATAAATGCGTGACCGGCCTCATTGGGTGAGAAGTCGTTGCCGGCGAAGAACGCGTCCTCCTGGCCCGCGGCACGGGCGCGGAGGAACGCCGCATGCAGGTCGACGAGCGGGACGTGACGCGCGGCGGTGGCTTCGGCGATCGCCGGGTTGAACTCGGCGTCGATTGCGTTGGACTTGGCGATGTCGAAGGTGCCGGTGCCGTCGCCGATCTGGCACGGCCGGGAGCCGGCCGGCGGGTGGGGAGTGCACGCGAGGACACCCGGTTCTCGATCACCCGGTGGGATGTTCCCCACGATCACCTGCGTCCGGCCGCCGCGTTGCAGGCGACGGATGAAGCGCTCCAGCTTCGCCTCGTAGCCGGTGACGTCGCGAGTGAGGAACGTGTCGTCGGTGAGTTCGATCGTTGCCACATCCGGCGCGAGAGCGATCGCGGGGGTCAGCTGGGAGTGGGCGGCGTCGTCGATGGTCACGCTGTTCTGGCCGAAGTTGATGAAGATCGCCGAGCGCGGGAACACTTCGCGGTAGACGATCTGAGGCCAGGCCGACCGGATTCGGTTCTTGACGCTGTTGCCGGCGGTCTCACCGTTCCCGAGCGCCACGTAGGTGAGGCGGGGATCCGGTTTCGTCGGTGCGACCGTCGCGTTCGTCGCGCTGGAACAGGCGGCACCGACGAGGACCAACGCCGTGGCGACGGTGACCATTCGGGCGCGCATCATGCGTCGCCCATCGCCTGGCGCGCCGGGAGGCGGGCCGCCCGTTGTGCCGGTGTGACCCCGGCCAGGACGGCCAGCACTGCGGAGCCGAGCACGCCGCCGAACAGGACCAGCGCGGGCAATCCGATTCCCACGCCGGGCAGGCCCTGGTCCACCAGGTACTGGTTCACCACCGCGCCGAGGATGCGAGCGATCCCGTACCCGGCCACGGTGCCGAGGAGACCGCCGACCAGTCCGGTGACGCCGGCCTCGATGAGGAAGATCCGCCGGACATCGCGGTCACGCGCACCGATCGCCTTGAGGACGCCGATCTCCCGCCGGCGCTCCCGCACTGCGGCCAGCAGTGCGTTGGTGATGCCGAGCGCGGCGATTGCCAGCGCGATCAATCCGATCCCGGCGAGCACGATCTCGACCACCCGCAGGTAGCGGCGCACCGTCTCGATGAGGTTCTCCGGTGAGCTGGTCGAATAGCCCAGCCGGGTGATGGAGGCGCGAACCGATCCGACCCGGTCGAGACCGTCGGCGACGACGAACAATCCGGCGTAGCGGGAACTCGGCAGCACGAAACCGGAGCCGGGATCCGACTGGGAGGTCCAAGCGCGTGCGGCACGGACCATCTCCCGCGAGCCGAGGAACTGCGCGTCGATCGCCTGCTGGGCCACGACGCCGACGATCTCGGCCCGGGTCCAGCGGCCGCGGACGTCGACGCGGTCCGCACTGCTCGGGAAGAACCGGGGCGCGCCGATCTCGACCTCGGTCCCGATCGCCTTGGCTGCGGTGGTGCGCGACAAGCCGACGCGTCGCAGGTAGCCCTCGGTGACCGAGACCTCGGTGAGGCTGCCGGGCGCGGGAGTGCGACCGACGATCACGGTGATCGGCAGCGTCCGCACGCGCCGGAGATCGAGGCCGGCGAGCGTGTCGCGGAACGGTTGAACCGACGGAGAAGGAGCGACCGCGAGAATCGGATTCGATTCGAGCGTCACCACGCTGCGCACCGAGCGCAGGGCCCGGATCCGGCGGACCGCGTCACCGTCGATGTCGCGGGGGCGGCCCGGTCGCGGTGTGTCGGCATCGAGGGCTTGTGGTCCCGGGGCCGCCGCGGCCACCTGGATCCCGGCAAGGGGGCCGCCCTTGGCGAGCTGGTCGAGGACGCGGGTCCGGGCCGCGGTGGAGACGATGAGCAGCGCACTGAGGAGGGCCGCGGCCAGTGCGACGGCGAGCACCGTGAGCGCGGCGCGGCCGGCCCGACGGCCGAGCGAACGCAGCGCGGCGAGGAGCGCGTCCCGCCAGCTCACGGGGCGACCGCGCGCGGTGCGAGCTGGATGATCCGGTCGAACCTTTTGGCAACCACCGGATCGTGGGTGACGGTGAGGAGCGTGGCGCCGTGGTCGGCCGCGGTGCGGTCGAGGAGGTCGAGCACGCGTTCCGCCGTCTCGCCGTCGAGGTTCCCGGTGGGTTCGTCCGCCAACAGGAGCTTCGGTTCGTTGGCGAGGGCGCGCGCGAGTGCGACCCGTTGGGACTCGCCCCCGCTGAGCTCAGGCGGCCGGTGGTCGGCGCGGTTCGCGATGCCGACGGCTTCGAGGAGGTGCTGGGCCCGGGCCCGCCGATCCCGTCCGCTCGTGCCGCCGAAGGACATCGCGAGCTCGATGTTCTCGCGCGCGCTCAGGTTGCCGAGCAGTCCGAAATGCTGGAACACGAAGCCCACGGTCTGGTGGCGGTACGCAGCGAGGGCGTCACCATGCAGGGTCGCGAGGTCGATGTCTCCGACCCGGATACTCCCGCGTTGGATGGATTCGAGCCCGCCGATCAGTGCGAGCAGTGTGGTCTTGCCCGCACCGGAGGGGCCCATGATCGCGACCCGCTCGCCGGCGTCGATGGTGAGATCGAATGCGTCGAGCACATCCACCCGGCCGCTGCGCGTCGCGTAATGCATGGAGACGTCACGCACGGAGATCGGGACGCCGGCCATCGGTCGACCGTACCGGTCTCGGACGGCGAGTGAACCGCGGGCTACCGACCGAGCGGCGAGTCGGTCACCATCGTGGCGGCTTGCCGATGCACCCGGTCCGCACGCGTGGGCATGATCCCGTGCTCGCGCCGGAGCTGCGCCATGCCGACGTTCCGTCCGGTGTATTCGGGGTTTTGAGCGAGCATCCAGAGGATGCCCTCGGCCGCGACCGCGGGTGGCTCCCAATCGGAGTGATCGGCATCGGGCATCGCGGCGAGGAATCCCTCGGACGCGACCGGCACATCGATGCGGAAGGTGTTCACCGAAATGTCATGACTCGCGACCTGGGCGGCGAGGGACACCGTGAAGTGTTCGAGCGCTGCCTTCGCCATGCCGTACGCCATCTGGCCCGGGTAGTAGTTGAGCGCGGCGGCGGACGAGACGTTGACGATGGCGCCGCGCCGCCGTTCGATCATCCCCGGAAGCGCACGTTGCGCGGCGATGACCGGCGCACGCAGGTCGACGTCGAACACGAGATCGAACCGCTTCATGGCCAACTCGATGTCGCCGCGAAACGTGATCGCAGCATTGTTCACGAGGATGTCGACGCGGCCGAACCGTTCGATTGTTTCGTCGACCATCGCAGTCACGTCGGCGTCGTGCGCGAGATTGGTGGGTCGGGCGACACCGATGCCCCCGGCCGCCGCGATGGACCGGACGGTGTCGTCGATGGTGCCGGGGATCGGGAGCGGCGAGTCGGTCGTGGCGCGCGCCGCGCAGACGACCTGAGCTCCGGCCGCCGCCAACGCGATCGCCGTCGCCGCACCGACGCCGCGACTGGCTCCGGTCACGATTGCGACTGCGCCCTCGACGTCCATGCGCGGGAGGCTACGCGAGGTGCGGAAGCGTCTGCTCGGACTGGAGGTTCGGTGCGTAGAGGTCACCAAGTTCGGCGACGCGCTCGAGCGTGTCGGCGGTCGTGAACGTGAGGTGATCGGGTTCGTCGGCGTCCAGCGCGGCTTCGACCTCGGCCCACGCCACCGGAGTCGACACTGTGGGTTGTGGACGGGCGCGCAGCGAGTACGCGGCGACCGTCGTCTTGTGACGGTCGTTCTGGCTCCAGTCCACGAACACCTTGCCGCCGCGCTGGTCCTTGGCCATCGCCACCGTGACGCGCGTGGGCGCGGTCTCGGCGAGGAGCCGACCGAGCGCGAGGGCGAATCCCTTGGTGGCCTCGTCGTCGGCACCGCCGGGCGCGATCGGGATCGACAGGTGCAGCCCCTTCGACCCGCTCGTCTTCACGACCGAGGTGAGGCCGAGGCGCTCGAGGACCGAACGGATGTCGAGCGCGACCCGCGCGCAGTCGAGCACCCCCGCGGGTGGTCCTGGGTCGAGGTCGAGCACGACCGCGGTCGGATGCTCGGGCGCGACGACGGTGTGCTGGTGGGTGTGGAGCTCGAGGGCGGCGAGATTGGCGAGCCACACGAGGGTCGCGGGTTCGTCGCACAGGACCGATCCGAGTTCGCCCCCGGTCTCGACCCAATCGGGGGCGGAAGGAGGCCGGCGCTTCTCGAAGAACGACTTGCCCACCACGCCGTCGGGGTAGCGCACCAAGGTGAGGGGGCGGCCGCGCAGGTGCGGGAGGATCACCGGCGCGATCCGGACGTAGTAATCCACCACTTGGGCTTTGGTGAAGCCGTTTTCCGGGTACAGGACCTTTTCCAGATTGGAGAGGGTCAGGGTGCGGCCGTCGATGTGCACCGGGACCTCGGCCATTGTGCGAACCTAGTAGTTCATCCCCGACCGGAGGTTGTGAAGTGCCCACCGCGGTGTGGACCGGAAACATCAGTTTTGGACTCGTCACCGTGCCGGTGAAGCTCACCCCGGCGACGAAGTCGCGTGACGTCTCGTTCAACCAACTCGAAGCCGGGACCGGCTCGCGGATCCGGCAGCGGCGGATCTCGGAGCAGACCGGCGAGGAGATCACGCCCGACAAGATCGTCAAGGGGTACGAGATCGAGAAGGGTCGGTACGTCGTCGTCGAGAAGACCGAACTCGACGCCCTCGCGCCCAAGGCCACCCACACGATCGACATCGAGGATTTCGTCGATCTGGCCGACATCGACCCGATCTATTTCGACACGCCGTATTACGTGATGGTCGACGAGAAGTCGGCCAAGCCGTACCAACTGCTGGTCGACGCGATGGCCGAGTTGGGGAAGGTCGCCATCGGCCGCGTGGTCCTGCGCGCCAAGGAACGGCTCGTCGCGATCCGTGCGGTCGACGGCATGCTCTGCGTGGAGACCATGCGGTACGCGGACGAGATCGTCGACCCCGCGTCGCTCGGGTTACCCGAGGAGGAGTTCGAGTTCACCGAGCGGGAGACCGCAATGGCGCGCCAACTCGTCGAGACGCTCTCGGCCGAGTTCGAGGCGACCAAGTACCACGACGAGTACCGGGAACAGTTGCTGGCCCTGATCGACAAGAAGGCCGCCGGCGAGGAGATCGTCGCCCAGCCGCAGCCCGAAGCCCCCGCCAAGGTGCTCGACCTCATGGCCGCGCTGGAAGCCAGCCTGCAACGTGCCGGATCCGACGATTCAGCCGCGGAGGCGGAGGACGCGCCGGCCAAGAAGAAGCGCGCGCCCCGAAAGAAGACCGCCTGAGGGGCGTTACCGGGGGACTTGGACGCTGCGGCCGTCGCGCCAGGCGCGCAGGACGAGGAACTGGCCCTTCAGGGCGCCGCGGTCCTGGACGCCGAACCCCATGAGGGTGCCGTCGTAGCCCGACGTGGCGGGAACCTGCTTCACCCGTTCGAGACCCTCGCGCAACCCGGCGGGATCGATCCGGTCCGCGCGGTGCATGGCTGCGCCGACGAGGCGGCCGAGGTCGTAGGAGCAGCACCCAACGGGACTCGCCGCGGTGCGGTGGTCCCGCGCGTCGAGTTCCTGGCGCACTCGGTTGTCGTCCGCGATGGTGTCGACGTACTCCCAGCGGGCCCAGGCCGCGTGCCACTCGGGCTTGATGTACCCGAACATCAGCGCGGAGTTGGCGAGCACCGGGACGTCCCAACCTGCGGCGAGGATCGCGGTGGCGACGGCGTGGGACGACGCGCCGAGCCCGAGGTAGATCACGACGTCGGGACCGTGGGCGTGGAGTTCGGCCACGAGCGCGTCGAGATCGGTGGCGAGCGGGTCGATCGCAGCGCGGGCCCGGATGTCGATGCCGGCGTCGGCCGCCGACCATCCGAACACCTCCCGGTAGCGCTCACCGACGACCGACGCGTCGTGGACGACCACACAACTCGTGAAGTCCTGCTCGCGCATCCGGGCGACCAGCAGCGGCGGCTCCTCCTCGAGTGAACCCACCTGGTAGTGGAACATCCAGTCGGAACGGGTCCGCTCGCCGCCGGAATAGTTGATCGCGGGGACCTGGGCCCGGTCGGCCGCGTCGCGCGGGGCGAGGCAGTTGTCGGAGATCGACGGCCCGATGACGAGGTCGACCCCATCGGTCACCAACTCCTCGAACCCGGTCACGACGTCGGCGACGTCGCCCGCCGGGTGACCGAGCGTTTCGCGTCGCGAAAAGCGCACGGAGTCGGGATCCACGCCGGTTGTGGTGAGGCCGAGGCGGAGCGCACGCTCCAGGCCGGCCCCTCCGTCACCTTGGGGGAAGTCGAAGAGGAGGCCGAGGTGCATGGCGGGAGCGTAGATCCCGTCCACCGCCCGCTACATTCCGGCGGTGCGGAGTCGCGATGAGCTGTTCGATGCGGCATTCCGGTGGTACGCCACCCAGGCCTCCATCGGCCCGAGGAGCCACCGCGCCAAGCGCTTCGGGGCGTTCGGCACGGGCAGCGGGATCCTCTTCCCGACGGTGTCGCTCTACGGCGAGCCGTACATCCGGATCGGGCGTGATGTCATCGTCGGGCCCTACTGCTCGCTGGCGGCCGGGGTGATGCCCGGCCACGTTCCGGAGACGAACCCGGTCGTGACGATCGGAGACCGCGTGCTGATCGGCCGGGGGAGCGGTGTGGTGGGCCATCAGTCGATCACGATCGGCGACGGCGTGTTCACCGGTCACAACGTGTACGTCACCGACGCGAATCATGGATACGAGGACGTGCACCTGACCATCGGTGAGCAGTTCGCACCGCCGAAGCCGGTCGTGGTCGGTGCCGGATCGTGGCTCGGTCACGGCTCGATCGTGCTGCCCGGCGCGACCATCGGCGAGCACGTCGCGGTCGGTGCCGGATCCGTGGTCACCGGCGATCTCCCGAGCTTCTCGGTGGCGGTGGGCAGTCCCGCCAAAGTCGTTCGTCACTACGACACCGATCGCGAGACCTGGGTCGGTACGTTGCGCGACCAGGCCGAGGACACGCGGGCCGCGCCCGCCTAGCGCGCGGGCGCCGGGTACGTCGGCGGACCTTCACCGGCAGGGAACGTGTCGAACCGCGTCACGGAGTTCGACGGATCGAACAGCTTGGGTTCGCCCTTCGGCCAGTCGTTCGGC
>JBBQXR010000113.1:0-9427 GCA_038209455.1 Acidimicrobiia bacterium | reverse complement strand
GATCCGACTTCGAGTTCGTCGATCCCTCGGGGCTGACGACCGATCCCGACTCCGGACGGATCACCACCACGCCCGCGCGATCCGACGTGCCGGGCGGACTCACGCTCGACGGGTTCGGTGGGCTGCACCGGTTCGCCGTCGGCAGCGGACCGATGCCGGGCGCGGTCCGCGGCGCGCCGTACTGGTCGGGATGGGACATCGCCCGGGGCGTCGCCATCGCCCCGAACCGGCGCGGCGGCTACGAACTCGACGGGTTCGGAGGACTCCACCCGTTCCGTCTCGGCACCGCAACCGCCTCGCCACCGGCGGCACGAGGGGGTCCGTACTGGCCGGGCTGGGACATCGCGCGCGGCGTCGCCGTGCTGCCCGACGGCTCCGGCGGGTACGTCCTCGACGGGCTCGGCGGCATCCACCCGATGCGGTTCGGCACCGGCGCCCGACCGGCCGTGGCGACCTCGGCCCCCACCTACGGCGGCCGTGACCTCGCCCGCGGGCTCGCGCTCCTGCCCGGTGGCCGTCAGGGCTACGAGGTCGACGCGTTCGGGACCGTCCGACGGGTGGCCTTCGGTGGTGCCGCACTCCCGCCTCGGGTGCGCGGCGCGTTCGTGACGCCGGGGGTCGCGCTCACCCACGGCATCGCGTTGCTCCCCGACGGCACCGGTGGGTACACGGTCGACGAGCGCGGCGGGGTCCACCCGTTCGCGATCGGTCCGACCAATCCGCGCGCGCCGGACGCGGTCGGTGTTGCCCACTGGACCTGGTCGATCGCCCGTGGCATCAGTCTGTAATCACTCGGGACCGCCCCAACCACGGTCGACCACTCCGGTCTCGTAGCACTCCACGAGGTGCTCGAGCCACGCGCACGACTCGAGCAGGCCGCCGGGCCGGTTGCGGAGGTTCCACAACCGCACGTGCTCGCCGATCACCGGTCGCATCTGTTCGGCCAGTTCCGTGCGCGCCGGCGCCGGGACGTTCGCCAGCGCACCACCGACCGCGAGGCGCGCCCGCGCGTCGGCGGTGAGCACGTGCACGAGCGCGATCGAGTTCCGGAGTTCGGCGGTCACGAGTTCGGCATCGGACCGAAGTGAACGGGTGCCGCCGAGACGGGCCGACAGCCCGTCGAGATCGCGGTCGATCGCGTCGTACTCCTCGGCGGTCGCACCCGCGAGCGGACCGCGCCCGATGTCGAGCTGAGGGAAGTAGAGATGGAGGACCATCGACGCCACGTTCCAGAGCTGTGGGGTGAGGCGCAGGTGCACGCGACCGAGTTCGGTCACGACGGCACCGAGCTCGCCGGACGTATCGTCGTAGCAGTGCAGGGACAGCGCGGCCGCGAGGTCGATCTCCCGGTTTGCCGCGGCACCCCAACTCATCGCCGCTCCGAACGCGAGCCCCGGATCACTCACCGCGGGGTACTGGAGATGGCCGTTGTCGCCCCAGTCGGTGTTGATCATCCCGCCCGCGCCGTGCTCCACCGCGGCGTCGAGCGCCTCGGTGATGTCGGCCCGCATGTTCTCGGTGCGGCCGAGAATGGTCAACCAACTCGACGTGCCCGGTGCTACCCAACGTTCCACCCCAGCCGCGGCCAACGCGCCGAGCCGGGCCGCCCACGGGTGGCCCGCGTCGTAACCCCACTCGCACACGGTCACCCCGGCGGGGAGGTCGGCGAGCCGCTCCGGCTGGGCCGCGAGGATGTCACCCCAGATGAGGACCTCCCGACCGTCCAACTCAGGGAGGGCCCGGAGCGTGTGCACCCACGCGAGGTAGTCGTCGAACCGAGCCGCGGGCATCTCCCACGGTTCGTCGAGACCGAGGTTCACGTAGGTGGGGTCGGAGAAATGCGGGAGCAGCTCTGCCAGGAGTGATCGCACGAGGTCGAGCGAGCCGGGGTGCGTGGGTTCGATGGTGCTCGGGGGCCGCCGCATGCCCATCATCACGTAGCCGTCGGGATCCATCGCGAGCGCTCGGTACGGTTCGTGTTTCAGCCACCGGTTCATGTGGCCGAGACAGTTCTGGTTCGGGACGAGTTTGACGTGGCGCGCCCGGCAGAACGCGTCGAGCGCGTCCACCTCGGCCGCGGTCATGGCACCGGCATCGGTCCACACGATCTCGTGGTCCTCGTACGCGAACGTGTGCTCCGCGTACAACTCGATGTGGTTGATCTTCCACTCCGCGAGTCGGTCGACGAGATCGAACAGCGTTTCGAGGGTGGGCACCTTGTCGCGCGAGATGTCGAGCATCACGCCGCGTTCGGCGAGGTCGGGCCAGTCCCGGACTTCGCCGACGGGCCACCGGCCGTGGTGGAGTCGGGCGAGTTGGCGCAGGGTCATCGTGGCGTAGAACGCACCGGCCGCGTCGGCGGTGCAGATCTCGGCCACCCCGGTCGACGGAATCGTGATCTCGTACCCCTGGGCCGGCAGCGTCGCGTCGGTGGTGACGGTCGGATCCGACGGCGCCACCGTCTCGGTCCCCACGGCCAGTTCGCGCGGGACGGGCAACAGCGTCACGTGAGTTCCTTCCGGTAGACGAACAGCGTGCGACCGATCGTGGCGCCGACGCGCGCGTACGGCACGACCGG
Organism: Acidimicrobiia bacterium; assembly: GCA_038209455.1. GTDB lineage: Bacteria > Actinomycetota > Acidimicrobiia > IMCC26256 > JAENVU01 > JAENVU01. The sequence goes on along the minus strand of JBBQXR010000113.1, from coordinate 6,849 downwards.
TCCCACCCACGAGATCTCGGCGTGGGTCCGGCCGGTCGTCCGCATGCGATGCAGCGCGCCGACGAGCGGCGCGCGGCCGGCGCCGTGACCCATGAGATCGGGGCGGACCGCCACGGGGCCGACGAGGCCCTCGCGGGTCACGTCGTGCGCGCACACCGCCGCGATGCCCTCGTCATCCTCGGTGAGGACCAACCCGCCCTGATCACAGGCACGGACCATCTCGGTGCGCCACCAGACCCAATGGCGTTCGGCCCAGTCGGCCACCCGCTCCCGATCGTCGGGTCCGGCAACCCGCCAGCCGCCGGGGTCGGGAGGCACGGTCCGCAGGTCGACGTCCATGTTGAAGTTGATCTCGACCCGTGAGTAGTGCATCCGTTCTGCGAGGCACACCATCGCCAACTCGCGTCGGTCGATGCCCGCCCAGAGGTAGTGCGGGGCATCGGCACCGATGGTGACGGTGCCCGCGCCGACGGCGCGCAGGTCGTCCTCGGCGGCCGACAGCAAGGCCCGGCCGAGGCCGGCACCGCGATGGTCGGGGTCCACGGCGATGAACCGCACGAAGCCGCCGCTGGGGCCGGTGACCGTCGCGACCACGCCGCGGTCGGGGTTGCCGCGCACCAACGCGGGCTGGTCGGGGGCGGTGAGCGCGCGGCGCAGGTCGGTGAGGGACGGCGGGTCGAGGAGCGCGCGGGTGCCGAGCGCGGCGATCGCGGGGATCGCGTCGTCGTCGAGCGTTGGCATTTCCACGTGCGCAACCTAGAGGGCCGACGTCCGCGGCGGGACGCTCAGGTCGTACTCACTTTCCGTAGTCAAGAAGACCTAGGTGAACGCCGATACGGGGAGAGAACGTGTGAAACCGACCAGGAGAGACCACTACCCGTGACCACGATCGAACAAGACCTCCGCGACGACATCGCCCGCGACCAGCGGCGGGCCGACCTCCCCTCCCGAGGGGTGGCCACGGTCCAGGCGATCACCCGGCGCCGTCACCAGCTCGCGTTCCTCGTCGGTGTGGTCACGCTCGGTCTGGTCGTCGCGACGCTCGTGTCGCGCCACGTCATCGACGTCGGGAGCAAAACCCTCATCGACGGTGACACCACGCGCTTCGCGCTGGCGGGCTTCAGCATCTGGATCATCGTGTACACGTTCACCAAGGATCGGTACCTGCGCCGGGTCAGCGACGAGCGCGAGAAGCTGATGGCGCTCGACGGTGAGATCGCCACCGGACTCTTGAGTGCCGGCCTCGTTCTCGACGCGGTGACCGCGATGCACGCGCACCTCGAACTCGACGAGGTGTTGCCGTGCATCGTGGAGCAGGGGCGCGGGTTGGTCGGCGGCGACGGCGGAGTCCTGTTCCTCGTCGAGGCGGACGAGCCGATGCAACCGGTCGTCGACGAGGGAAATCTCGCCGCCGCGGTGGCGCCGGTCGCCGAACTGGCGGCCCAGCGGCGGACCGTGGTGGGTGTGGTCGACGACGGTCGGGTCGACGTCGGCATCCCGCTCCTCGCCGGCAGGGAACTCCTCGGAGTCCTCGTCCTGCCGCGTGTGGTGGGCCAGGGTGTCACCGAGGACACCAAGATGGTGTTGACCCGGTTCAGCAGCGCGGCCGGCACCGCGCTCCTCAACGCCCGCCGCTACGAAGCCGCGATGTTCCTGCTCGACGTCGCCCACTGACCACGATCGCATTCTGGCGTCACCCAACCACTCGTACGGTTGTTGGGGGACGCCAAAGCGCGGGTGGGGTGCAGTGCGGGTCAGACGATCCAGGGGTACTCGTCGCCGGGCCAGGTGACGACGCCGTCGGACTTCAGCCCGTCGATCGTCCTCGCGTCGCGTCCCAGCAGCTCGAGGATCTCGCGGGTGTGCTGACCGACGAGCGGCGGTGCGCCGTCGATGGCGCCGGGCGCGTCCGAGAACTGCACCAACTCACCGAACTGCGCCATGTGTCCCATCATCGGGTGCTCGTAATGCGCGACCATGCCGAGCCGCTCGTTGTCGGCGTCGTTGAGGACGAGATCACCACCGTGGGTGTCGACCGGCACCTCGTTGGGCACGCCGGCGTCGTCGAGTGCGTACGACGTCGACATGCTGGTGCGGGTCAGGAAGCGCGGGGCGAGGAGAGCTTCCAACTCGGTGCGGTGCTCGCGGCGGAGTGACGCGACCGCGAAGCGCGCGTCGTCGGCCAACTCGGGAACGCCGAGCACGCCGCACAGCGCCACCCACTCGGGTTCCTTCACCGCTGCGATCTGGATCCACCCGTCCTGCGTCTCGTAGAGGCGATAACAGGCGTCGATGCCGTGCAGGCCCTGGTCGAGTCGCGGGCGCTCGACCGCCTCACCGTCGACGAGTAACGCATCCGATGCGTACACCGCGCCGCCGTCCATCAGCGACGTCCACAACTCCTGGCCCTCGCCGGTGACGCGTTGGTGGTACAGCGCCGCGAGCGAACCGACGACCGAGAGCATCGCGTTCGCTGCATCGCACATGCCGAAGCGGTAGTAGAGGGGATCGTTGCCGGTCTGCGCCGCGCCGGCTTCGTACTCGAGTCCGGCCGACGCCTGGTAGAGCGGGTCGAGACCACCGAAGTGTGCGAGCGGTCCTTCGAGTCCGTACGCCCACGTGTTGCAGTACACGACGTCGGGATTCACGCGCTTGGCGTCGGCGTACCCGATGCCGAGCTTGTTCGCGACGCCGGCCGTCATGTTGTGGTGGACGATGTCGGCCCGCTCGATCAGTTCGAGTCCGATCTCGAGCCCCGCCGGCGACTTGAGGTCCACCGCGATGGACCGCTTCCCGCGCTGGCACCCGAAGAACGGTTTGCCCGCAAGGCGCATGCCGTCGCCGTGGACGGGTTCCACCTTGATCACATCGGCGCCGAGGTCGCCCATGATCATGGGGCCGAAGGGACCGGCGAGGTACTGGCCGAAATCGACGACCACCACTCCTTCGAGCGCGCTCATGAGCGGTCACCTCCCGCGATCGTGGCGATCGCTTCCGGCGCGTATCCCAACGCGCCGAGGATCTCGTCGTTGTGCTGGCCCGGGAGCGGTTGGGGACCCTTGATGGCGCCCGGCGTGCCGTGGAGGTTGATGGGAACACCGATCTGGGTGGTCGTCCCGAGTTCGGGGTCCTCGACCGTTGCGACCATGCCGTTCGCCACGAGCTGCGGATGGGGGTGACCGCCGTCGCCGAGCGCCTGTTCCATGGTGATGACCGCCTCGATCGCGTGGTTGTGGGCCTGGAACTCCGCCACCAACTCCGCGCGGTCGTGCAGCTTGTACGCCTCGCGGCGCTTCTGGGTGAACGCCTCGCGTTCCTCGGGCGGCAGCGCCATGAACGCGTACGGGTCGGGCGCGTCGTCGAGACCGAGGAGCGCGTCCTGACTCTTGGTGGGAGTGAGACCGCTCATCACCGACGTGTGGACCCATTCTTCGTTTGCGCACTCGAAGAGGAACTGCTGGTGCACGCCGGGTGGGTAGCTCTTCCCCATGAGGTCGTGGAACGAGGCCGGCGCCTTCTCCACCTGCTGCCAGATCTGGGTCGTGTAGAGCAACGCGCCCTGGAACAGTGACGTGCGCACGTGCTGGCCCCGACCGGTCTCGACGCGTCGGATGAGCGCGGCGAGGATCCCGCTCGGGATGAGGAAGCACGATCCCATCGACGGCATCGGCATGTGCAGGAAGATCGGGCCCATCCGCCACCCCGGCTGTTCCCACTGCTGGCCACTGCTCGCCTGGATCAGCGCGTCGTAGCCGGGACGATCGGCGAGTCGGTGGCCCTCGGGGTAGCCGGGGCAGGAGAGGTACACCAGGCGCGGGTTGCGCGCGGCCAGCTCCGCGTACCCGATCCCGAGTCGGTCGGCGACCCCGGGCCGGAAGGTCTCGACGACCACGTCGGCGTCGTCGACGAGTTTCCCGAACGCCTCGAGCCCGATCGGTGACTTGAGGTCGATGGTCACCGATCGGCGCGACCGGTTCCACACCGCGTACCCGCTGTACGCCCGGAACGGATCACCGCCGGGTGGCTCGACCTTGACGACGTCGGCGCCCTGCTCGGCGAGCATCATCACGCCGAGTGGACCGGCGATGCCCCACGAGAGGTCGAGAATCTTGACTCCGTCCAACGCACCCATGACCGCCACTCTCGCGCATGCCTGACACGCGTGTCAGGTGTCTGGGACGGAAGTTCGGGATTCGCCGGGTTCAGCAGATCGCGGCGCGGCTCGAGATGCCGATCCCGCGTCGACCCTGGCGGATCACGTTCTCGTCGAGACCGTTGGTGAGATACGCGAACGAGATGCCCGACTCGGGGTCGGCCCAGGCGATCTGACCACCGGCGCCATTGTGGCCGAAGGTGCGCGGCGACTGGGTGTGGCCGAAGCCGCGCAGGTTCGCCTTGCCGTCGTCACCGGCGATGACCACACCCAGGCCCCGGTTCGCGGTGACCCCGGTCCAACGTTCGGGCTTGGTGTTGCGCACGTGGCCGATCGCGTCGGCGAGGACGTCGGGCTTCCAGATGCCGGCGTCGTTGTGGAGAAGGGCTTGGTAGAAGGTGACGATGTCGGCCGCGGTCATGATCCCGCCACCGCCCGGATGGCCGACGGGTCGCACGTCGTCCTGACACAGCGCGATGAGGCCGTCGGGCGTCACGGTGGACATCGGGAGTTCGCGCACGCCGAGCGCGGCCTCGAGTTCGTCCGCGGTGGCGAGCTCGCCGACCGTCACCACCGGCGCGATCGCCATTGTCGTGCCGAGGAGCCGATCATCGATGCCGGCCGGGCGGGTGACGCGCTCCTGAAGCAGGTCCCGGTAGTCGCCACCGGTCACCCGGTCGATGATCTCGACGAGCACCCAGTGCGCAGACTCGGGGTGGTACTCGTAGGTGGAGTCGGGTTCCCAGTTGAGCGTCCCCGTGGCCATGCGCTCGACGCGACCCTCACGGGTCAGCATCGCGGGCAAGCCGAGAGGGGCGTGCGGGAAGCCGGAGGTGTGGAGCATCACCTGCTCGACCGTGATGACGTCCTTGCCGTTCGGCGCGAACTCGGGGATGTAGTCGACGACCCGCCTTGAGATGTCGATCGCACCCTCGCCGATCAGGATCCAGACGAGCGATGCGACGAAGGCCTTCGTGGCCGAGAACACGATGTAACGCGTGTCCGTGGTGGCATCACCGAAGGCTTCGAACAACTCGATCTCACCGTTGCGGGCGATGGCGAGCTGGCAACTCGGCAGCAGGCCCTCGTCGATTTCCTTCTGGACGCGGGTGAGCAGGGTATCGATCTCGTTGGCCATGCCGGGAGCCTGCCTGCTCGTCGGTACCTGCACAAGCTGCGAGGACGGCCCGGCCCCGTTCCTGGCCGCGAGGCCGCGTACGCTCGCCCCTGCCGTCACATTCGAGCCGGCCGTTTCCATCCGCCCGGAGAGGGACCCTGCATGTCTGACTACACGCCGACGCCCGAGGACCTGTTCACCTTCGGGCTCTGGACCGTCGGCAACCGCGGCCGGGATCCGTTCGGACACGAGACGCGGCCGCCGATCGATCCGGTCGACGCGGTCCGCCACCTGGCCGAGCTGGGCGCGTACGGCGTCAACTTCCACGACGACGACCTCGTTCCGCCCGGGTCCACGACTGCCGAACGCGACCAGATCGTGGCCCGGTTCCAGGGCGCCCTGGACGACACCGGGCTACGCGTGCCGATGGCCACGACGAACCTGTTCTCGCAGCCGATCTTCAAGGACGGTGCGTTCACGGCCAACGATCCGAAGGTCCGGCGGTTCGCGCTGCGCAAGACGATCGACGCGATCGACCTCGGCGCCGAGCTGGGTGCAGCGGTGTTCGTGATGTGGGGTGGTCGTGAGGGCGTCGAATGCGAAGCTGCGAAGGACATTCCCGCGGCGCTGGATTGTTACGCCGAGGCGGTCAACGCGTGTTGCGCGTACATCACCGAGCACGGCTACGCGATGGAGATCGCGATCGAGCCGAAGCCCAACGAGCCGCGTGGTCAACTCCTCCTCCCGACGGTGGGTCACGCGCTCGCGTTCATCCACGAACTCGAATATCCCGAGATGGTCGGACTCAACCCGGAGTTCGCGCACGAGACGATGAGCGGCCTCTCGTTCCACCATGGTGTGGCACAGGCGCTGTGGGCCGACAAGTTGTTCCACATCGACCTCAACGGTCAGGTGCCGGGTAAGTACGACCAGGACTTCCGCTTCGGCTCCGAAGGGGTGAAGGACGCGTTCTACCTGGTCAAGTTGTTGGAGGAGGCCGAGTGGCTCGGCATGCGTCATTTCGACGCGCACGCCTACCGCACCGAGGACGAGGCCGGGGTGTGGGAGTTCGCCAAGGGCTGCATGCGCACCTACCTGATCCTGAAGGCGAAGGCCGAGCGGTTCGCCGAGGACGACGACATCCAGGAGGCGCTCGCCACGGCGAAGGTCGACCAGCTGGGGATTCCCACGCTGCCGGAGCCGGCCGAGACCCGCTTCGCCACCTTGCGTGCGGAGACGTTCGACGTCGACGCGTTGGCCACCTACGGCTACGGACACGAACGGCTCGACCAACTCGTTACCGAGTTGCTGCTCGGCATCCGCTGAGGCGAGCGGGTGAGCCACACCGCAGTCCCACCTCCTGTTCTCGCACATCGATGACCCTGGTCACCGGCGTCGACTCGTCGACCCAGTCCACCAAGGTCGAGGTGCGCGACGCGGAAACCGGAGTCCTCGTCGCGTCGGGACGTGCGCCGCACCCGGCCACCCACCCCCCGGTCTCCGAACAGGACCCGAGCGCATGGTGGGACGCGCTGGAGACTGCCCGCGGACAGGCCGGCCGGATTAAGGAATCGGCCGC
>JBBQXR010000112.1:0-9427 GCA_038209455.1 Acidimicrobiia bacterium | reverse complement strand
TCGCGCCGCTCATCGCGCTCGCGATGCTCCACGTCTTCGCCGAGAACCAGATCACCGATCTCACCGCCGACTTCGGCTCCAGCGCCGGCGTGATGCTCTGCACCGCGGCGATGGTCGTCTTCCGGGCCGACGAGAGCCTGCTCGGAGTCCTGCTCGTCGGCGCCGCCGGTGGGCTCTACCTCCCGCACCTCCTTCACTGGGAGTGGCGCAAGATCCTGTTCAACTGCGCCAACTTCTCGATCGCCGCGGTCTCGGGCGCAGCCGTGTTCTGGGCAATCACCGGGACCGGGCGCGTGACGCCGGGTCTTCTCCTGCTCGCCGCGCTGCCGACGGCGCTGGTGTATTCGATCGTGAACGTCGTGTTGGTCTCGGCCGTGGTCGCGCTTTCGACCGGCCAGCCGATCCGGGAACTGATCCTGGTGGGCGGGCGCGAGTACCTGGTGTACTACCCGTTTGCGTTGCTCGGCGTGTTTCTCGGCCTGCTCTACATCGACTACGACGTCGTGCTGGTGCCGCTGTTCCTCGTGCCGATCATGGTGGCGCGCCAGGCGTTCTCCTCGTACCTCGCGCTCAAGCGTTCGCACGAGGCGACGGTTCGTATCCTCGTCGGTGCGCTCGAAGCCAAGGACCCGTACACCGCGGGGCACGCCGAGCGGGTCGCGGAGTACGCGCAGTACATCGGCCTCGAACTCGGCATCCCCGCCAGCCGGCTCGAGCGGCTCCGGCTCGCCGCGCTGATGCACGACGTCGGCAAACTCGTCGTGCCGAACCACTTGCTGAACAAACCCGGCAAGCTCACGGCCGAGGAGTTCGACGTCGTCCGCAAGCACGAGGACGTTTCGGTCGAGATCCTCACCCGGATCGACTTCCTCGCCCCGGTCGCGCCGAGCGCGACGAGCGAGGCGGCGCACTTCTCGCCGATCGCCGACGATCGTGGGCAACCGGTCGAGCCCCACATCGTTGCGGTGGCCGACGCGTACGACGCAATGACCTCGACCCGCTCCTACCGGCGCGCGTTGAGCCAGGAGATCGCGTTCGCGGAGTTGCGCAAGAACTCCGGTCGTCAGTTCCACCCGCGGGTCGTCGACGCGCTCATCGCGTCACTGCGGCGGCGGGGCGCGGTTCACGGCGCGGGCCATGAGTTGTACGTCCACCACGTGAGCGCGCCGCGAGGAGCGACCGGCTCGGCCGGACTCGGTGACCTGCTCGGAGCAGACGCAGAGAACGAACCGACGGTGCGATCGTGAAGGCCGTCCTCCTCATGGTCGCGTTCGGCGGGATCGGCGCGGCCGTGACCGAGGCGACGAATCCCGGCACCGGCGCCACCGCGCTCGTGTTGTTGGCCGGCGCAGTCGCGGTCGGCGAACTGGTCGTGATGCGGCCTCCCCACCGGGAACCGCTCCCGCTCGCCTACGCGTTCATGCTCGTCCTCGTGCGCGCCGCGTCGCCGGTTGAGGCACTCGTTGCGATTCTGCTCGCGGAGTTGATCGTGCTGCCGTTGCGATCGGGTCCGTGGCCGGACCGGGCGACGCGCAGCGCCGAACATGCGATCAGTGGTACTGCCGCCCTCGTGGTCTACCGCGCGGCGCTCGGTGTCCACATGCTCTCGCCGACACCGCGCGTGCTCACCGCACTCGCGCTGGCCGGCATCACCACGATCATCGTGCACGAGTCATTCGCCTTCGCCCGGGTTCGTCGCATCCCGCCGCTCGGCGGTGCCGACCTCGCGCTCGTGTCGTCCGGCATGCTGATGGCGATCGGCTTTCGCGGCGTCGAAGCCCATCAGAGCGTCGGGCTGTGGAGCGTGGTCCTCTTCTCGATTCCGCTGTCCGCGGCGTGGTACTCGTTCGAGCGACTGGCGATCATCAGCCGCACCTCGGAGCAGACCATCGAAGCGTTGTCGCTCGTCCCCGAAATGGCCGGGCTCGCCACGCCCGGCCATGCGTCGCGGGTCGCGGCCCTCTCGGTGGCAGTCGGCGAGGACCTCGGCATGCGACGTCGGGATCTCGAGGACCTGCGGGCGGCGGCGCTGCTCCACCATCTCGGGCATCTGTGCCTCGACGCCGAGGAGATGCGCGACCACCCGACCGAATCGTTCGAGGTGGCCGACAAGGGTGCCGAGATCCTGCGGCAGACCGACCTGGCCAAGGCCGGTGACCTCCTCGCCACCGACGACGTGCACGTCGGTGCGCAGATCCTGCGGGTGGTGAGCGCGTACGACGACATGGTCGCCACCGGTCGGCCGGTCGCGGGCGCCGTCGACGCGCTGTATTCCGGTCCGGGCTTCGTCTACGACCCGCGCGTCCTGGAGGCGCTCGACCGCGTGGTGACCGCGTCCGTCGGCACCCCATCGCTGGTATCGATCGACTGAGGTTCACGGAGGTCGATCACGGTCTCCCGCTCGAGTGTCGGCAGGTCGACGAAATGCTTCGCACCACCGCGCCGGCGAATCCGTCGACTGTTGGCGTACGTGAACTCGATGAACCCGGCGAAGAGTAAGAGGTCACCGATCGAGAGTGCGGCGTCGAGCGGCGCACCGAACGCCATCCGGTCGGAGAGGATCGGCAATACGTCTGACGAACGCTCCGGTCGGTGCTTGATCGTCGTCTCGCGGGGAATGCCGTCGACCACGCGGTAGGGCATCCCGAGGTTGAGGGCGATGACGCCGGCGTTGAGCGCGATGCCGATACCGATGAGCAACAGACCACGGGTTCCGAGGTTCGACGCGACGAACGCGAGGACCGCAACGTAGGAGAGCAGCAGCAAGGTGACGCCGACGTCCTCGAGTCGCGCCTTGGGCACCTCGACCACCGACAACCCGACCTGGAGCAGCAGGCCGATCGCGAGGAGCCACGGACGCGAGAACTCGACGTCGGCCAGCCGGCGAAATGTCCCGTCCGTGATCGGGACCACGGCCACCGCCAGGGCGATCGCGATCACGTAAGCGAGCATCGGTGGCACGGTACTCAACGCCGTAGGCTGCGCCGCCGATGGCTGACTCCGAGGTTCTCTACACGGTCGACGGTGCAATCGGGCGAGTGACGATCAACCGGCCCGAACGGCGCAACTCCATGTCCTACGGCGTCATGCAGGGACTGCGGGATTCCGTTGCCGCGGACAAGGCAGACTACGCGGTGCGGGTCGTCTTGCTCACCGGCGCGGGCGACAAGGCGTTCTGCGCCGGCGCCGATCTCGGTGGGATCGCCGACAACGCCGGGGCCGCGGCCGCACACGATGGGCGAGGACTCCTCGCCGACCTGTTCCGTGACCTGTGGGCGCTCGGCAAGCCGACGATCGCGCGGGTGCGGGGCTTCGCGCTCGCCGGCGGGTTCGGCCTCGCGCTGGCGTGTGACGTGGTCATCGCGTCCGACGACGCGCAGTTCGGAACTCCGGAGGTGAACGTCGGCCTGTGGCCGTACATGATCACCGTGCCGATGCTGCGTTCGATGCCACCGAAGACCGTGCTCGAACTCCAGATGTCGGGTCGCCGGGTCGGGGCCGAGGAAGCCCAACGCATCGGGTTCGTGAGCCGGGTCGTCCCGGTCGCCGATCTCGACGCCGCGGTCGACGAGGTGGCGGCGGGCTTCGCGTCGAAGTCACCGTTGGTGTTGCGGTGGGGACGGGACGCGTTCTACCGGGTGGCGGAGATGGATGCCGATGCCGCGCTCGATTACCTCCAAGGCATGCTCACGATCCACACGCAGTCGGAAGACGCGGCCGAAGGTGTGGCGGCCTTCGCCGAGAAGCGCACCCCGGAGTGGAAGGGCCGCTGACCCGACCCACGCCCGCACTGCCGAACTTGCGTCGCAAACCCGCGATCGCGGGTCTGCGACGCATTGTCGGTCAGCCGCGGCGGAAGCCGCCTTCAGCGTCGATGACCTGACCGGTGATCCAGGCGCCGTCGTCGGAGACGAGGAAGGCGACGAGGTTGGCGGCGTCGGTGGGGGAGCCCCAACGACCGAATGGCATCGACCGGGCGACCTCGGCGTCGAGATCCGGCGTGGCCCAGCCGGTGTCGGTCGGTCCGGGATTGATCGCGTTGACGTTGATCGACCGGGCCGCGAGGTGGTCGGCGAGGCTACGCGTCATCTGATGGACCGCACCCTTGCTCACGGCATAGGCCAACTCGGAAGGCATCGGTGCAAGGTGCTGGCCCGAGGTGAACAGCACGACGCGCGCGCCGGGCCGGGTGTCGTCGTGCCGGTCGGCGTAGGCCTGCACGAGGAGCAACGTCGCCCGGGCATTGACCGCCCAACTGAGATCGAGTTCGGCCGCGGTCAGGGATTCGAGGTCCTGCTGTGAACTCCGCGCGTGATTCGCAACGAGGATGTCGATGGCGCCGAAACGGGCACGGGCCGCGGCAACGAGTGCACGCGGTGCCTCGGGGTCGGCGAGATCGACGGAGAGGTGACCGACGCGATCCGGCGCGCCGAGCGCAGTCATGACGCCGTCGATGCCGTCCGGATCCGCGCCCCACGGTTGCTCGGCGTCGTGCGCGGACCACGACTGCACGAAGACGGATGCACCGTCGGCGAGCAATCGAGATGCGATGGCGAAGCCGATGCCGACCCGACGGCTGACCCCGGTGACCAGGGCGACGCGTCCACTGAGTGCTGCCATCTGGGGAGCGTAGGAGCGCAACGGTCGGCCCGCGGTCGGGACCACCTAGCCTCGCGCCGCGCCTGCGACCGCAGGGCAGAGGGGACATGGCGTGAGCGAGCCGAAGACGACCGGTGGCGGCAACGTGCACGAGTGGGGGCCGTTGGTGGACGACCTCGCGGCCCGACGCGAGCGCGCGCTCGGGATGGGCGGCGAGCAGTTCGTCGAACGGCAGAAGTCACTCGGCAAACTCACGGTGCGGGATCGACTCGAACTGCTCCTCGATCCCGGGACCTGGATCGAGTACGGGATGCTCGCCGACCACATGGACCCCGGCCTCGGCGACCGGTTCCTCGCGGCCGACGGTGCGGTGACCGGCGTCGGTGAGATCGACGGGCGACCCGTCGCGATCGCGGCCTACGACTTCAGTGTGATGGCCGGCTCGATGGGCGCGGTCGGCGAGAACAAGATCCGGCGCATGCGGCATCACGCGATCGCGCAGCGCATGCCGATGGTCTGGCTGCTCGATTCGGCCGGAGCACGGATCCAGAGCACGAGCGGATCGACGTTCGCCGGTGCCGGCGATCTCTTCCGTGAACAGGTCGCGATGAGCGGCGTGGTCCCGATGGTGGCCGCGATGATGGGTCATTGCGCGGCCGGCACTGCATATATCCCGGCGCTGGCCGACTTCGTGCCGATGGTGAAGGGCACATCGTCGATGGCGCTCGGTGGCCGCCACCTGGTGAAGGCGGCGGTGGGGGAGGACGTCACCGAAGAGGAGATGGGTGGCTCCGGCGTCCACACCAAGATCAGTGGCGTGGCCGACCTCGAGGTGGCCGACGACGCGGAGTGTCTCCGGATCGTGCGCGAATACCTCTCGTTCTTCCCGCAGCACAACCAGCAACGCCCGCCCACGCGTGAGGTCGCGGATCCCGTCGACCGGCGCTGCGAGGAGATCTACGACATCGTGCCGACCGCACCCCGGCGCGCCTACGACGTCCGCAAGGTGATCACCGCGATCGTCGACGACGGTGACTTCTTTCCGATGAAGCCCGACTGGGCGAAGAACATCGTGACCGGCCTCGCGCGCATCGGGGGTGAGCCGATCGGCATCGTCGCCAACCAACCGATGGTGCTCGGTGGTGCGCTCGACGTGAACGCGGCCGACAAGGCGGCGCGCTTCGTGTGGCTCTGCGACGCATTCGGGATCCCGCTCGTGTTCCTCCACGACGTTCCCGGGTTCATCGTCGGCTCGGCGGTCGAGAAGCAGGGGATCATCCGTCACGGCGCCAAGATGCTGTTCGCGGTGAGCGAGGCGACCGTCCCCAAGATCAGCGTGATCATGCGCAAGAGCTACGGCGCCTGGTACTTCGTGATGAACGGGCTTGCGTACGAGGCCGATTACATCGTGTCGTGGCCGACGGCGGAGATCGCGGTGATGGGTCCCGATGGCGCAGTGAACATCATCCACCGCAAGACGTTGGAAGCGGTCCCGGAAGAGGAGCGCGCCGCCAAGCGGCTGGAACTGGCCGAAGAGATCCGCGCCAACATCGATCCGTACATTGCCGCCGGTCACGCACAACTGGACGACGTGATCGACCCGGCGGAGACGCGTCACGCGATCTGGCGCGGACTACACATCTCACGCGACAAGCAGGTCACCCGCCCGTGGCGCAAGCACGGCGTCCTCCCGGTCTGATCTCGCACCACGATGAGCCAGTCGCCGACGGACCTCACCCGACGGAGCTTTCTGGGCGCCTCGCTTGCCGCGGCGGCCGTCGTCGCGATCCCACGGTTGACGATCGCGGACCGACCCGATGCCGGCACCGCGCGCCGCGTGATCGTGGTCGGGGCCGGTCTTGCTGGACTCACCGCTGCACACGATCTGCGCGACGCGGGTTGGGACGTGGTCGTGCTCGAAGCCCGCGATCGCGTCGGCGGTCGCGTGAAGACCGTGTACGAGCCGTTCACCGACGGTCTCCACGCCGAGGCCGGTGGGGAATCGATCGACGACAACCATCACGCCATCCGGGCGCTGATCGAGCGGTTCGGTCTGCACACGGTGCCGAGGCCCGCGAATCGTGACGCCACCGCGACCACGTTCGTCCGGGGCCGGCGCCGTCCGGCGGCCGAGTTCGTGGCGGCGCGCGGCGGTCGGGTGTTGGCGGACTACGACCGCTACTACGCGGCGGTCGACCGGCTCGGCGAAGGTGTCGATCCGCTCCACCCGGAACGCGCACGCCATGCGACCAGGCTCGACGCCCACAGCCTGGCGAGCTTCATCGACGGTCTCGATCTGGTGCCCGAGGCGAAGTTCCTCGTCACCATTTCCGAGACGAGTGAATACGCGACCGAGCCGGACCGGCTGTCGCTGCTGTTCGTCGCTCAACAGTCCGCCGTCGTGGCGAACGTGCCGGACGCGGCGGCCGAGACCATGCGAATCCGCGGCGGAAACGACGGCCTGCCGCGGGCGATGGCCGCGCAACTCGGCGCCGCGCTCCACCTTCAGGCCGCGGTCGGGCGGATCGAGCACCATCGTGACCACGTGACGGTGGTCAGCTCCGTCGGTCGCTTCCAGGCCGCGCACGTCGTCCTGGCGATGCCGCCGTTGCCGCTGCGCCACATCCATTTCTCGCCGAGCCTGCCCCATGAGGCTCGCTCGGTCATCGAGGGACTCGAGCTCGGACCCGCAGTCAAGGTCATCACCGAGTACCGGGACCGGTTCTGGAATCGTGACGGCGCATCGGGGCTGGTGATATCGGATCTGCCGTTCCACATCGCGTGGGACGCGACCGATTCGATGCCACCGCCCCCGGCGGCGGGGATCCTCACGACGTTCACGACCGGACGATCAGCAGTCCGTCTCGGTGCCCGGACCGACCGCGCCCGGGTGATCGACATCCGCCGCCAGATCGCGCGGATCTACCCCGAAGCGACCGCGGCTCAGATTGTGTCGGTGACCAAGGCGTGGCGGAACGATCCGCTGACCGGCGGTGGGTACGCCGCCTGGAAACCGGGACAGTTTCGCGAGGGTTGGGGTGCGTTGCGTCGGGATGACGGGCGGGTGCATTTCGCGGGTGAACATACCGAGGCGCTGGCGGGATACATGGAGAGCGCAGTGCGGAGTGGACATCGCATCGCCGCACGGCTGGGCCAGACGAGGTGACGCTCACACGGCGGTGGCGCTGACGATCCACGCGGCCGAGTCCAGGTGGACGCCGGTGCCGTCGTGTTGGGCAGTGAAGAGATCGGTGACGGCGGCGATGGCCGCGTCCCGAGCCTCGGGCGGGGCCGCATCGAGCAGGGTGCGCTCGATGCCGGTCGATGCGAAGAACTCGACGGCATTCGCGACCGTGCCCGGACCACCCGGCGAGAGCGGTGATGCGCAGTCGGCCAGCTCGACGGACGCGAACCCGCACTGCGTCAGCAGCGACTCGACGGTCGCACGCTCGGCGAGCGCGAACATCCCGGGGCCGGCAGGTGGCGTCGGAGGTGCGGGCGGAAGGTGCGGCGCCGCGGCCACCATCGGTTCGAGGAGCCACTGCTGCTTGGCGAGTTCCTGCCAACACGCGAACACGGTGCGCCCGCCCGCGCGCAGGTTCGACCGGAGGTTGGTGAACGCGCGGACCGGGTCGTCGAAGAACATCACCCCGAACCGGCTCACCATGAGGTCGTACCGTCCACGCTCTGCGGGGTCCGAGGGTTCGACCGGCCAGACCTGCGCGTCGCCCTCCACGAACTCGACGTTCGTGAGCCCGAGGTCCGCCAGCCGATTGCGGGCGACGGACAGGAGCGGAGCGGAGACGTCGAGGCCCGTGACGCGGGTCGCCGAGCCGGAGGCGGCGAGGGAGAGCGCCCCGCACCCGCAGCCGACGTCGAGGACCGCGTCGCCGTCGATCTGGGCCGTCTCCAGGATGGCGTCGAGGAACGGCGCGAGTTGCGCGTCGTACCGGTCGGAGTTCTGGAACCAGTGGTCGGATTCCGAGCCGTTCCATCGTTCGATCTGTGCTTCGTTCACCTTCGACCTCCGGGCGGGTGGAGCACGAGTATCACCGGTGGGGCCGGCAGGCTGCGCTCGGGAATGGAGGTCTCGGGCACGACGAAGCAACCGATTAGGGTGCGCGTCATGGCTGAGATTCGCGCGGAGATCACCGCGAACGTGTGGCAAGTCGTGGTCGACGAGGGTCAGTTGATCGCCGAAGGCGACGAGATCTGCATCCTCGAATCCATGAAGATGGAGATCCCGGTGATCACCGAAACGCCCGGTGTCGTGCGCGAGTTGCACGTGGTTCCCGATCAGGTCGTGCAGGAAGGCGACCTCATCGCGATCATCGACGAGTCGTGATCCACTGGGAAGAACCCGCTCCCCACGTCGGCCTCGCGATCCTCGATCGGCCCGACCGTCGGAACGCGCTCAACGCCGAACTGTGTGACGACCTGCGTGGTCACCTCGAGGCGTCGCCCGATCTCCGTGCGGTGGTGATCGCGGCGGAGGGCACTGCGTTCTGTGCCGGGGCCGACATCGTGCGGCGTACCGCCGACCACAGTGGACTCGCGCACGGCAAGGAAGATTCGTTCCGCCCGTCGTTCGAGTTGTTGTGCAACGCGATCGAGCAGTACCCGGCGCCGGTCATCGCGGCGGTGCACGGTCCGGCCATCGGTGCCGGGACCCAGTTCGTGGTCGCGTGCGACTTTCGCGTCGCCGGTCCGAAGGCGGTGTTCGGGATCCCCGCGTCGAAGCTCGGCATCGTGCTGAGTCCGGCGAACGTCACCCGCCTGGTGCAACTGGTGGGGCACAGCAACGCGCGTGATCTGCTCGTCACGAGCC
>JBBQXR010000111.1:0-9465 GCA_038209455.1 Acidimicrobiia bacterium | reverse complement strand
GACTTCGCCGGGGTGAAGTGCTCGGGCTCACATGGGATGATCTCGACCTGGACCTCGGCACCATCACGATCCGTCGCCAGATGCGCACCAACAAGGGCAAGATGGAACTCGTCGAGGTCACGAAGACCTCCGCCGGGCGTCGACAGGTCACGATCGATCAGGAAACGGTCTCCCGGCTTCGGTCAACCAAGGTGCTTCAGGCTGGCGATCGTCTGGCGTTCGGCGAGGGCTACCCAGATACCCGGCTTGTATTTACCCATGCCGACGGCAAACCCACCCACCCGACTGCGTTCAGCATGGGATTCGCTCGGCGGGTGAAGAAGCTCGGATTGCCGAAGATTCGACTGCACGACCTCCGCCACACGCACGCTGCACACCTCATTGCCACCGGGGCACACGTGAAGGTCATCAGCGAGCGGATCGGGCACTCGTCGACCAGCTTCACGATGGACCGTTACGGCCACCTCATGGAAGGCCAGCAACGAAACGCCTCAGATGCGGTCGCCAACCTGGTGGACGGTGCGACACCCTGATCGGCCCGAAGTTGTGACCGATTAGTGACCAGAGAGCCAATAAAGGGGTGCCCGACCATCTCTGACCAGGACTTTCTTGTGGAGGTGAGGGGACTTGAACCCCTGACTTCTACGATGCGAACGTAGCGCTCTACCAGGCTGAGCTACACCCCCGAAGGAACTGCGAGGGTAGCAAACCCCTCCCCCGCAGCTTGGTTCCGAATCCCCGCTACGGCAGCGCTTCGATCAGATTCGACGTGCACCAGGTCGGGGCGTTGATCGGATTGCACCGCGCGGGCGTGCCACCGGGGATCTGCACCACGTACGGCGTCCCGTAGAGCGTCTGCGCCCGACCGGCCACCACGTAGTCCGAACTCACCCAGGTTCCGCCGGACCCGATCGCCGCGTCCCGAGTACTGGTGTCGTTGTTGCGCGCCTCCACGGTGTCGGCGTCGGCGCGTGTCCGCACCACATAGCCCTGACCGATCAGCGACTGGATGTCGGCGAGTGACCCCTTCGAGTCGTTGCGCTCGATGAACGCCGCGTCGTCGTCACCCGGCGATGCGTTGGTGAACAGCACCCGGTTCGTGAGACCGACGTGACCGTCGCGGTACCAGCTGCGGAACGTCCCGCCGTTGTCCATGAGGAACATCACCTGACCCCGGACCGCGTTGATCTCGGGCCAGCCGTCTTGGGTGACCGCGTCGGCGAGCGACGTGTGACTCCCGCGTAGATCGTCGGGCGTGAACATCCGGTTCTCGCTGAACACCGACCGAATCGTGGTGTCGAGCCGGTCGAGGTCGGACTGCACCCAGTTGCGGTTGGGCGACGGCAGGTTGAAGTCGTTGTTCTTCAACTCGAGCAGGATCGCGATCGGCACATGTTGCGGATGCGCGTCCGACCATGTCTTGATCGTGTTCAGACAGTCGGTGAAGACGAAGCACGTGGTGCCGAAGTCCAGACCCTGCACGTGGAACACCTGGAACTGACCCGTGGGGTCATCCCCGATGTTGATGTCGAGTTCGATCTGGCGCACGCCTTGACTCTGGAACTGCACGTCGAGTGGATCCTCGAAGTAGTCGAGCGACAGCACGCCGTCGAGCCCTGGACCCGGATACGTGTGGTAGCTGTTGTGCGTCCCGAGCGCCTGCATCTGGTTGAGTCGGATCCCGCCGGTGACCACGCCGAGTCCGCGCCGCTTGACGCCCGCGATCTTCGACCGGACAAAGAAGTCGTGGAAGCCCGGTCCGGCCTGACTCACGTCGAACGTGAAGTGCAACGGCAACGTGGTGCCCGACGCGACGAGCGCGCCCTGCTTGCCATCGAGGCGAACGGTGGTGACCGCGGCAGTCCCCGCGGGCACATCGGGTGCGCTGATGTCGATCGCGCGCACCCCACCCGCCCCCGGAGGGCCGACGTGGACCACGAGGTTGGGTCCGAAGCCGGGTCGTGGATCGAGCCAATGGCACCCCGCGCCGATCACCGCGAGCACCACGACCAACGCAATACGCCTGGCCATCATCAGAAGATCCCCCAACCGCAGATCCGAACCCCGCGTCCGGAAGGTCCGGATTGTAGGCGTCGCCCGCGCCTGATCGAAACGACGACCTCGACGCGCGCTGTGGAGTCGCCCGACGCGGTTGGTGCCGCGCGGACTTACAGGGAGGAGGAAGCGCTGCGGTGGAGCACCAGCGGGCGACGCTGCACCTGCTGAGGCAGGTAGTGGATCTTCGCCGTGCGCTCCTGGGCGCGCCGACGGATCTGCACCAGGGCGACCACGTACGCGGCGAACCCGAGCGCGGTCACCACGAACGCGCCGATGGCGATGATGCTGGCGGTGACCACCGCGAGGAGCGCGGTGAGGACCACTGCGCACGCGAGCACAAGGAACGCATCCCGACGCCGCTTCTGCGCGATCGGTGACATCGGCAACCCGGCGGCCGGGGCCGTGGCGGCACCGAACTGGGAAGCGGGGATGGAGCGCTGGGCAATCGCGGGGAGCGTCGGCAGGCTCGAACTCCGGCCGCCCACACGAGCCACGGGGTTCCTCCGAGGACGCAGCGCGCCGAGGGAATCGCGTCCGCCGCCCGACAGGCGCCGTTGCACCAGTGGCCACGTGAAGAATGCGACCCACAGCACCGCGAGGATCAGAATGATCGGAATGGCCAAGGCTCCCAGTCGCTTTCCGTGTCGCGGACGCTAACAAGCGGTGTACAGAAAGCGGTGGATATCGCAGCTCTGTCCCGCTGGGGTTGGTGTGACCCTAGACAAGGCTTCCCGTCCGAGTCGAGCCGGTTGCCGAACATTTGTTCGAAACGCGAAGCTGTGGTCTCCCGAAGTCCCCGGTGCGCAGGGCCTACAGCGCGAACTCGTCGCCGTCGCGCCCCGGGCGCCGATAGACGCCGGAGCGGCCGCCGGTCTTCTCCCAGAGCGCCAACTCCCCCACCGTCATCGCCCGGTCGACCGACTTACACATGTCGTAGATGGTGAGCGCGGCGATGGCACACGCGTGCAACGCCTCCATCTCGACGCCGGTCCGATCGACCGTGTCGACCTGGGCCTCGACCTCCACGTGACGTTCCTCGAGCCGGAAGTTCACGAAGACCGAGCCGACGAGGAGCGGGTGGCAGAGCGGCAGCATGTTGGCGGTCTGCTTCGCCGCTTGGATCCCGGCGACCCGGGCCACCGAGAGCACGTCGCCCTTGCTGATCGCACCCGATGCGATCTTCGACGCCGTGTCCGGCTCCATGAAGACGCGACACCGCGCAATGGCGCGCCGGTGCGACGGATCCTTCTGGGTGACGTCGACCATGCGGGCGCGACCCAGCGGGTCGAGATGCGTGAACTCGGAGGCCATCGGGGGAGTCTACGCGGGGCGGGCTACCCGCCGATCTGACTCATCGATCGATCGGGCCGGATGAAGTTCACCGCGCCGATGTTGTGACCGGCCCACTTGGTGCCCACGGCTGCACTGATGGCCGCCGCCAGTTCGTCGTCGGTCCCGCCCTCGCGCATCACGGCCCGCAGGTCGGTCTCGTCGAGTGCGAACAGGCAGGTGCGGAACTTCCCCTCGGCCGTGATCCGAACCCGGTCGCAGCTCTCGCAGAACGGTTCGGTGACGCTCGCGATCACGCCGATGTCGCCGATGCCGTCCTGGAAGCGGTAACGCGCCGCCGGCTCCACGTGGGCAGCGTCGGCATGCGTCTGCACCAGCGGGAACACCGCGTGGATCTTGTCGATGATCTCGGTCGCTGAGACCACCTGGTCGCGCTGCCAGTCGCCGGGCGCGTCGAGCGGCATGAACTCGATGAAACGCACGCCGACACCCTTCTCGCGACCGAACGCTGCGAGGTCGACCACCTCGTCGTCGTTCACGCCGCGGATCACGACACAGTTGACCTTGACCGGAGCCATACCGACCGCGAGCGCGGCGTCGATCCCTGCCAGCGTGCGGTCAAGTTCGTCGCGCCGGGTGAGGGCGAGGAAAGTCTCCCGCCGGAGGCTGTCGAGTGAGACGTTGACCCGATTGAGACCGGCGGCCTTCAGTTCGGCTGCCATCTCCGGCAGCTTCACGCCGTTGGTGGTCATCGCGAGGTCGACGCCGAGCGGGGCCAGGAGCTCGAAGAGCCGGGGCAGGCCGTGGCGGATCGTGGGCTCACCGCCGGTGATGCGGATGCCGTCGAAGCCCCACCGCTCCACGCAGACGCGGGCGATGCGGGCCAGTTCCTCATACGTGAGGAGGTCGGCCCGGTCGAGCCACCGCAATCCGTCCTCGGGCATGCAGTAGGTGCACCGGAAGTTGCAGCGATCGGTGACCGACAGCCTCAGATCCCGGACGCGACGCGAGAACGGGTCGACGAGCGGCGAGGAAGTGGGCACAGATGCAGGGTAACCCCCGCCTCCGCCCCGGCATTCCGGCGAATCTCCCCACCTTTGGTGACCACTCTGGGTCGTCCGCACCATTCCTATCTCGCGCGGAGAGTGGGAACATACGACTCGTTCCACGCACTGCTCGGGAGGCAAGTGCCAGAACGCTGACAAGAAAGACAGGTCACTCCTCGGGGAGGCGTTGATCCGCAGGCGGTCACATGGTCGCAGCAGCCTGCGGGGAGCCAGTGCGAAACCGGCCCCACCCATTGTGGGGCCGGTCTTTGTGTGCACCACGTACCCGAGGTCTTTCTCTTGCGCCTGCCTTCCCCACGAGCCCACCGCCTGGTCGCCACCGCGTGCGTCGCCGGCGGTCTGCTCGCCGGATTCGCCACGACGACGCTGCCCGGCGTCGCCGGTGCGGCGAGCACCGGTGCGGAGCGCATTCCTTTCACCATCCTCGTGGACGCCAACGTCGCGGCCACTGTCGGCGTCACCGTCACCTGCGAAAGCCCGCGGGTACCGAGTGCGACCGACACCGACATCGCGGGTGCCGCGACGGCCGAGCGCCACACGCTCTCGGTGCCCGGACAGGGCGGCATCCGCATCGAAATCGCTGACCTCACTGACGGCAGCGCCTGCAACGTGACTGCGTCGGGCCCGGAGGCGGCCCACCTGGACGCAGTCGATGGCGGCGTACCGCTCGTCGGTTCCGATGGTCAGGTCCGTGGGGTGGCTGTGACGGCGGATCGGGGGACCCCCGTCACAGCCCACCTCACCTTTCAGATCCCGGTCGTGATTCCCGCGACGGTGCCTCACACCGAGGCCATCGACGTGCGGCACGCGGCCGGTTCGGGCAGCGCGGCTTCACCGCCGCTGCTGCCGGGGAGTGATGGTGAGGCTTCCGCCGCCGCACCGGTCGCGCTCGCAGCTGCTCGGTCGACGACAACGAAGTCGTCGGCCGCGCTGCCCGATCCATCTGGTACCGGAACCGCGTTCGCCCTGGCGTGCGTCGGGATTCTGCTCTGCGGCGCCGTGGCGTACGCAATGGTGGTCTCGAGTCGGAGGACCCCCACACCACGCTGACCACTCACGAGATCGTGCGGGAGGCAAAGTGCCCGGGGGTGCAGGCCCTCGGGCACTTCCGCGCCCTCAGGTGAGGAGCATCACTCGGACCGGGTCGCCGGTGTCGACACCGGGACCGTCGGGCAGCATGGCCAGACCGTTCGCCGATGCCATCGCCGCCAGCGCGTTGCTGGCCTGGGTTCCGCTGCGCACCGCGACGTAGCGGTCGCCGTCGTAGCGGACCTTGACTCGATCGAAGGAGAGCTTGCCGTCGGGCTGGCGCGGCATCGGTGCCCCCGCGATCGCCGTGACCACCGGGCGATCGATGTCACCCTCGGGGAAGCCCATCATGCGTCGCAGCGCGGGTCGGGCGAAGAGTTCGAAGCTCACGTGCGAACTCACCGGGTTGCCGGGCAGTCCGAACGTCGGCGTGCCGTCGATGAGCCCGAACGCCAACGGCTTCGCAGGCTTGATCGCGATCTGCCACCACTCGAGCACGCCGATCCGGTCGAGCACCGCCTTCACGACGTCATAGTCGCCGACGGACACGCCGCCGCTCGTGATGATCGCGTCGCACGACGCTGCGGCCTCACGGAACATCGCGGTCACCGCCGTCTCGTCGTCGCGCCCGATACCGAGATCGACGGCCTCCGCCCCGGCTTCGGCGACCAACCCGAGGATCATCGGCCGGTTCGAGTCGCGGATCTGGCCCGGCGCCAGCGCGCCCGGACCTTCGATCAGTTCGTCACCCGTCGAGATCACCCCGACCCGCAGCCGCCGGTAGACCGGAACGTCGACGAAGCCGAGCGACGCGAGCACGCCGACGTGCGCGGGAGTCAAGACCGTTCCGGAGGTGAACACCTGGTCGCCGGCCTGCACGTCGCCGCCGGCGGCGCGCACGTGGTCTCCGGGGTTCGCGGCGATCGAGATCGTGACGCCGTCCTCGCCCGACCGCTCGGTGCGTTCGACCATGACGATCGCGTCGGCGCCGGTCGGCATGGGAGCTCCGGTCATGATCCGGATGGCCTCACCGGGACCGACCGGGTGCTTTGCCTCGTATCCCGCCGGGAGATCACCGATCACCGTGAGCCGGACCGGCGCGTCGACGGTGTCCGCGGCGCGCACGGCGTATCCGTCCATCGCGGTATTGGCGAACGGAGGCACGGCTTCGCCGGCGACGACATCGGCCGCGAGCACCAGGCCGAGCGATTCGCGCAAGGGCACCATCCCCGCACGCGCCGGCGGGATCGCAGCCCGGATCCGGGCCTGGACGACTTCGAGGGACTCCACCGTGTTCTCCGATCCGCACGCCCGCGTCCGCGGGCGTCGGATCAGATGATGCCGCGTCGGCGCAGTGATTCGAGCAAGAACTTCTCGAGCTCGGGCCGCAGCTCCGGGCGGTCGAGCGCCAGCTCCACATTCGCCCGCAGGAAATCGACCTTCTGGCCGATGTCGAAGCGGCCGTCGGTGAACACCTGGCCGTAGACCGTCTGGTCCTGGTTGAGGAGCGCGATGGCGTCGGTGAGTTGGATCTCGCCCCCCGCACCGGGTTGCGTGCGGTCGATCGCCTCGAAGATCTCCGGCGTGAACACGTAGCGCCCGATCACCGCGAGGGTCGACGGTGCGTCTTCCATCTTCGGCTTCTCGACAATCGACTTCACCTGCACGAGCAGGTCGTCCACCGCTTCGGGTTCGACACACCCGTACGCGGAGATCTCCTCCGGCTTCACGTCTTTCAACGCGAGGACCGAACGGCCGTAGCGGTCGTGCACGTCGAGCATCGAGCGGAGGAGCGCGGAGTCGTCCACCATGATGTCGTCACCGAGCATCACCGCGAAGGGCTCGTCGCCGACGTGCTCGCGGGCAATCGACACCGCGTGGCCGAGGCCGAGTGGATCCTTCTGCCGGATGTAGTGGATGTCGCCGAGTTCGGACGACTCCTGCACTTCCTTGAGGAGGTCGGTCTTGCCCTGCTGTTCCAGATAGAACTCGAGTTCGAAGTTGCGGTCGAAGTGGTCCTCGATGGCGCGCTTGCCGCGGCCGGTGATGATCAGGATGTCGGTGAGGCCGGCGCGGACCGCTTCCTCCACGACGTACTGGATCGACGGCTTGTCGACGACCGGGAGCATCTCCTTCGGCTGGCTCTTGGTGGCCGGCAGGAAACGGGTCCCGAGCCCGGCGGCGGGGATGACGGCTTTGCGGACGCGCGGATTCATCGGGACGACAACCTCATGCAGACGGACGGTACAACTTCGCTCTGGTGCATCGGCAGGTCGCCGGGGTCAATAAACCTCTGATTCCGGGCCGTCGTCACGAACGTTCGTCGCCGGGTCGCTTTCTCCGGTGTCGCTCCCTGGGGTGTCGGTGCGCAGTTCGGCGCCCTGGAGCAACCGGCGCAGGTTCGGCAGGTGGCGCAGGACGACGAGCGCCGCCAGGCCACAGGCGAGGCCGATCTCCCAGCCCGGGCGCCCGGTGAGCGCCACCCCGACCGGGAACAACACGGCCACGATCAGCGAACCGACCGACGCCAGCTTCAGGACCCGGGCTGCGAGGAACCACACGACCGCCAGGACCGCACTCACCAAGGGGTTGAGCACGGCGAGCATTCCGCCCGCCGTGGCCACGCCTTTCCCGCCCTTGAACCGGCGGGTCACGGGATAGGTGTGACCCAGGACGGCAAGGATGCCGAGGAGGTATCCGGCCGCCCGTCCACTCGCCGCGAGTCCGACTCCGGCGGCGATCGCGCCCTTGGCGAGGTCCCCGGCCATCACGAGCAGGCCGGCTTTCCACCCCATGATCCGGGCCACATTGGACGCGCCGGGGTTGCCCGAACCTTCCGCCGTCACGTCGTGGCCACCGGCCCGAGCGACGAGGACCGCGGTCGGGAACGTCCCGAGCAGGTAGGCAGGCACCGCGAGCACGGCGACCACGGCTGCGTCACTCACGAGATCTCGCCCTTCCTCACCGCTGTCGACCGATCGGCACCCGCATATTCAAGGCTACGGGGCTTCGGGTAGCATTGATGGTTCCCCGTTCCCGTTCGAGGTCACTCGCGAAATGCCCACCTACGAGTACGTCTGTTCGAAGTGCGACGAGCACATCGAGGTGTATCAGACCTTCAGCGAAGAACCGCTGAAGAAGCACGCCGGCTGCGGCGGCAAGCTCACCAAGGTGCTCGGCGCGGTCGGCATCGTGCTCAAGGGCTCGGGGTTCTATCGCACGGACAACCCGTCGTCGTCCCGGCGCAGTGGCGAGAAGTCAGACAGCTCGAGTTCGTCGAGCAGCTCCTCGGACTCGAAGTCGAGCGACGCGAAATCCGGCGACTCGAAGTCGTCGACGGCGAAGAGTTCGGAGTCCAAAGGCTCGAAGTCCGACGGCAAGTCCTCGGGCGGCAAGTCGGGCACGAAGGCCCCGGCCAAGACCTGATCACGGTCTGATCGCGGCCGGCGGGTGACGACCCACCGACCGGCACCACTCGCGGCCCCGCCGCCGAACTTCCCCCGGATCGACACTTCGACTCTGGGGGTTTCCCATGTTCCGTCGCTCACCTCGTGCCGCCCTCCTCTGGGCGGCCGCGCTCCTCGTGGCCGCGCTCACCGCGATCACCGTGGCCGGCTCGGTCACGTCCCTCCGCCATCAGGACTCGGCCTACGGCCGCCTCCACACCGTCGTGGTCGCGCGCCACGACCTGCCCGTCGGCGCACGGGTCACCGTCTCCGATCTCACCACCCGGCGGGTGCGGGGCGAGGCACCGGCCGCGGACACCCTCACCCGCTCCGACCGTGCGGTCGGGCGCACGGTGCGCGCGCCGCTCCTGCGCGGCGACGCTCTGACGGCCCGGCACCTGACGAACCGCGCCCGCGGGGCGTGGAGCGAGATCGTGCCGGTGGGCCATCGGGCCGTGCGGGTCGTGACCGAACACGGCGTGCGGCCGACGGTCGGTGACGTCGTCGACGTGCTCGCCACGTTCGATCCCGCGACGCTCACCGACGGCGGCGACCCGACCGTGGTCGTCGCACCC
>JBBQXR010000110.1:0-9481 GCA_038209455.1 Acidimicrobiia bacterium | reverse complement strand
TCCCCGCCAGACGATCGCGGAGACGATCGGCGAGCCGCTCGAGATCCACCTCGGCATCAAGGGTCGGGCGCGCGACGAGCGAGTGACGGCGCTGCTCGACCAGGTGGGCATCGGCGCCTACGCGCTGCGGCGGTACGCATACGAGTTCTCGGGTGGACAACGCCAACGGATCGCTATCGCCCGCGCCCTCGCGCTCGATCCCAAGCTCGTCGTCCTCGACGAACCGGTGTCCTCACTCGACGTCTCGACCCAGTCCCAGGTGATCAACCTCCTGACCGAACTTCAGGATCGGTTGGGACTCACCTACCTCTTCATCGCCCACGACCTCTCGGTCGTGCGCCATATCTCGGACCGCATCGCGGTGATGTACCTCGGGCGGATCGTCGAGCAGGGCACCGCCGAGGAGATCTACACGCGGCCCCGCCATCCGTACACCGAGGCGCTGCTCTCCGCGATCCCGGTCCCCGATCCCGTGCTCCAACGCACGCGGCCCCGCATCGTGTTGCGGGGCGATGTGCCGAGTCCGCTCGCGCCGCCGTCCGGCTGCCGGTTCCGTTCCCGGTGCCAGTACGCGATGGACGTGTGTGCGCAGGAAGATCCTCCGGTGTTCATCGCGCCGGAGGGAACCACGGTGGCGTGTCATCTGCACACCACTGGTCCCATGCTCGCCGGCGGGTCCGTCAAGGATCTGACGCCCGAGCTCGTGACATGAGTGCGTCATTGCGGTTCCGACCGCACGGAGGGGGAGATCCAATGTTCAAGTCCATTCGTCTGATCGCCGGCGCAGCCGCGCTGGCACTGGTCCTCGCGGCCTGCGGCAGTAGCGGAGGCTCGAAATCGTCACCACCGGCGACCAAGGCCACGACCACGACCACCAAAGCTGCGGTCGACGAGTCGTCACTCTCGGGCTGTAAGGCGGGGGCGCCCGATCCCGGCACCAAGGCCAGCAAGATGCGGATGTCGGTCGACCCGTGTCAGGGCCTGACCGAAGGTCAGATGATCAAGGTCTCGGCCGTCGGATTCACGTCCGGCAAGACGGTCGGTATCAACGAGTGCAGCAACAAGACCGACGACTCGGGATCGGGTTGCGATCTCGAGGGACTGAAGACGTTCGTGATCGGTGCCGACGGCACCGGCTCGATGGACTTCGCGGTCAAGAAAGGCCCGTTCGGGAAGGACGCGGTCGTCTGCTCGCCACCGACCCAGTGCCTCATCAGTGTGGGTGAACTCGTCGCCGGTGACGCCGAGCGGGCCGACGGTGTCGACATCAACTTCGCGCCGTAGTCGGTTGGGGCTTCAGGATCGCGCGTGTTCGACGCGCGCGGTCCTGGGGCCGTCAGCCCGTAGCGCCGAACAGCCCCGCGTGGGTGACTCGCGCCAAGGTGGCGACCACGGCGTCACCGGCCACGGTCACCTGCCCGGTGCCCACGTAGTAGTTGGCCCGTTCGATCATGGCGACGAACGCCAGCGCGGCGACGGCCGGATCCACGTCGGTCACGTCGCTGGCGCGGATGCGCTCGATGAGCGCCCGGGTGAACGCAGCCCACACGGTGGTGGCGAGCCGGCCGACGTCGGTGGCGACGATCTCGGCCTCGGTCCACGCCTGGATGATCGGTCCGCACGACCGGTACATCGCCTGGAACTCCGCCATCCACGTGGTGAGCGCGGCGATCCCATCCGGGCCGGGCGTGAGCGGCGGGAGCGTGCCGGCCAGGGTCGCGAGTCGGTCGGCCACCTCCTCGGCGAGGGCGTGGAACAACTCTTCCTTGTTCGCGAAGTACAGGTAGAAGGTGCCGTGCGAGGTCTCGGCCAGCTTCACGACGTCGTCGACCCGTGCTGCGTGGTAGCCGCGCTCGGCGAAGACCTCGGCACCCGCGGCCAGGAGGCGCTCCCGGGTGCGACGCCCCCGCGACCGCAGTTCCCGCCCCGCGGGACGGGCCTCGATCGCGTCGCTCCCTGCCGGCATGCCGAGAGGCTATCCGTGAACCTGACGTAGCTGTCAGGTCGTGAACGCACGCGGGTAAGGTGCCGCCCGTGCCGACTTTTTCAGAGATCAACGTGGGTGACCGCGCCCCGGACCTGGTCATCGAGAACCTCTCGCGGACCAACTTCGTGAAGTACGCAGGTGCGTCGGGGGACTTCAACCCGATGCATCACGACGACACGATCGCCACCCAGATGGGCAACCCGTCGGTCTTCGGTCACGGGATGTTGACTGCCGGGCTCATGGCCCGCGTCGTGAAGGACTGGTTCGGACCCGAGGCGATGCGCAAGTTCCACGTGCGGTTCGCCAAGCAGGTCTGGCCGGGCGAGACCCTCACGTTCACCGCCGTGGTCACCGGGGTACACGAGGACGGCGATGCCGGCCTGGTGGACCTGGAGTTGAAGGCCACGAATCAGGACGGCGAGGAGAAACTCGCCGGCGCGGCCACTGCGGCCGTCGCGAAGTAGTCCCACCAACTCGGAGAGCGGAGCAACAGCTATGGGAATCTTGGATGGTCGAGTCGCGGTCGTCACCGGATCGGGTCGCGGGATCGGGCGCGAGTTCGCGCTCTCGATGGCGCGTGAAGGCGCGAACATCGTGATCAACGACGTCGGCGTGAGCCTCGACGGGCAGGGCACCGATGAAGACCCGGCGGCCCAGACCGTCGCCGACATCAAGGCCCTCGGCGTCGGTGCCGTGGCGAGTTACGAATCGGTCACCGACTACGACGCCGCGGGCCGGCTCATCCAGACCGCGATCGACGAGTTCGGCCAGATCGACATCCTGGTGAACAACGCCGGCATCGTGCGCGACCGGTCGCTCCTCAAGATGGGTCCCGAGGACTTCGACGCCGTGGTCAAGGTGCACATGTACGGAACGTTCAACACCGCGCAGCACGCCGCGGGGCACATGAAGGAAGCCGGCTACGGCCGCATCATCAACGTGACGTCGCAGGCCGGGCTCCGTGGCAACTTCGGTCAGACCAACTACGGCGCGGCGAAGGCCGCGATCATGGGCATGACGTTCATCTGGTCGATCGAACTCGGCAAGTACGGCATCACGGTGAACGCGATGTCGCCGGCCGGGGCCACCCGGATGACCGCATCGCTCTTCGAGCGCACCGGCACCGAGCCGCCGCCCGAGGCGAACCCCGCCCTCAACGCCCCGCTCGTCACGTGGGTCGCGTCCGAGGAGGCCGCGCACGTGAACGGCCAGATCCTCGGCCGCACCGACTTTGCTTACACCATCTACCAACACCCGAAGCAGGTGGCATACATGTATCGCGAGGGCGGCTTCGACGTGGAGGGTGTGGGCGAGAACTTCGACAAGATCCTCGGCCAGCATCTCCAGCACGTCGGCATGAGCATGCCAGGCGGCATGGAGCACAAGAAGTAGCTGCTCGATGCGTACGCTCGGCGTGGTCGACATCGTCTACGGCCACGAGTCGGAGGTCACCACCCGCGCGGCGCTCGCCGCAGCTGACGGATTCACCCACATCGATCCGCTGGTCACGATCGACCCGCGGTCGTTGGTGCTCCCCGTCGGCTGTCCCACCGCCTTCCCGAAGCCGATGGCGCGGTGGTGCTCCACTCCGGCGCCGGCACGCGGCGACGGGATGTGGGAACGCTGCGTCCGTTGGTTCCGTGCCGCGCCGAGCGCGCTCCTCGAGCCATGGGCGGGTGCGGTCGTGCATTCGGCCGAGACGTGCCGGGCGATGATGGACGACGTGCCGGGGTTGCGATTCCTGATCGACACCGGGCACGTGGCCGACTGGGGCGAGGATCCGGTCGAGCTGCTCCCGTTCGCCGATCACGTCCAGCTCCGCCAGGGCGCGCCCGGAGCGACCCAGCTGCACGTCGACGACCCCGCAGGAGTGGTCGATTTCGGTGCTCTGCTCCGTACGCTCGACGCGATCGGATATTCCGGAGCGCTCTCGGTGGAGTACTTCGACCTTCCCGAACACGGCTGGCCGCTTGCCGACCCACCGGCGTGGGCCCGGGACCTGGCGGCGCGAGTTCGCGCCGAGGCGGGTTGACCATGGGGAGGACCCTGGAGTCAGATGACCAACCCGCCACGGGCCGCGTCCCGTGTGCGAACGACGCGAGAGGATCGGTGGAGTCGTGGCCGAAGTGACGACAGAAGCGGACGGCGACGGCGGGGAGATGCCCGGCCTCGGATGGACGAGTGTCGATCCGGAGATGTCGGCGCGGCCGCAGCAGTTCTATCCGATGATGCGCGAGATGGGCGTGGTCCCGGTCGAGGACATGATGCTCCTCACCCGCCACGAAGACGTGATGTGGGCGTTGCGCCACCCGGAGATCTTCTCTTCGAACATGGACGCGATCGACATCGGCAACGTGCGGCCGTTGATCCCGCTCCAGATCGACCCACCGGACCACGTGAAGTTCCGTCGGTTGCTCGACCCGCTCTTCGCGCCGCGCGAGATGGAGAAGCTCGAAGGCGACGTGCGCGCGCTCGTCACCGACCTGATCGACGACTTCGTCGATTCGGGCACGTGTGAGTTCAACGCCGCGGTGGCCGTCCCGCTGCCGTGCACCGTGTTCCTCCGTCTCATGGGTCTGCCGCTCGACGACCTCGACCTGTTCCTGCGGTTCAAGGACGGCATCATCAGGCCCCAGGCCGAGACGACCGCCGCAGGGCGGGCAATGGCGCGTGAGACCGGCCAGGAGATCTACGCGTACTTCGAGCACGTGATCGCGCAGCGGCGCGAACAGCCGGAGGACGACCTGTTGAGTGGCTTCATCTCGGCTGAGATCGACGGGCAGCGGCTCACGACCGAGGACATCCTCGACATCTCGTACCTGTTCCTGCTCGCCGGCCTCGACACCGTGACGGCATCATTGGGGTGCGCGGTGGCGTACCTCGCCGACCACCCCGATCGCCAGCAATCCCTGCGTGACGACCCGAGCCGGGTACCGGCGGCGGTGGAGGAGTTGCTGCGATGGGAGACGCCGGTGCCGGGCGTCGTGCGGGCCGCCGTGGCCGACTGCGAGGTTGCCGGAACCACCATCACCGCCGGCCAGACCGTCACCTGCCTGCTTGCCTCGGCCAACACCGACGAGAACGAGTTCCCCGACCCCGAGTCGGTCGACTTCGACCGGGCCGCCAACCGGCACCTCGCGTTCGGCGGGGGACTGCACCGGTGCCTCGGCTCGCACCTGGCCCGGCTCGAGATGCGGGTGGCGCTCGAGGAACTCCACCGGCGGGTCCCGGCGTACTCGATCCAGGCGGGCGAGACGCCGATCTACACGATGGGGATCCGCGGCGTCGAGTACCTGCCGTTGGTGTGGGAGCGCGCCTGATGAAGGTCACGGTCGACGCCGAGGTCTGCACCGGGCACGGACGCTGCTACGCGCTCGCTCCCGATGTCTACGCGCCGGACGACCGCGGTCATTGCGAGATCGTCGGCGATGGCACCGTGCCGGCGGACCTGCACGACGCAGCCCGACTCGGCCGGGACAATTGTCCCGAGTCGGCGATCACGATCGATGACTGATCGTCGGGAGGCCGATCTTCGCATGACGGTGCGCGTCTTCGACACGATGGGCATCGCCGGCGAACGGCTGCGTTCCGAGTTCCCTGACGTCGAGTTCGTCGACGCGTCGAAGGAACCGCCGGCCGATGATGTGCGCGCGTCGGTGCTCTTCGGGGGCTGGGACGACGCCAAGGTCCTGCCGCTCCTGGACCGCGGTGTGGAATGGGTGCAGCTACCCGGGACCGGGATCGACGGCGTTCCCCGTGCGGTGCTCGACCGAGTTCCGACGGTCACGTGTGCCCGCGGCGCGAGCGCAGTCCCGATTTCCGAGTACGTCCTGGCGACGATGTTGGCGTTCGAGAAGGGCTTCCCCGACTTCTGGATCGATGCGCCGCCGCCGCACTGGAACTTCCAACGGATGGACACGCTCGCCGGGAAGACCGTCGGCATCGTCGGTCTCGGAGGGATCGGTACTGCGATCGCCACGCGAGCACTCGCGTTCGGGATGCACGTGCGCGCGCTGCGCCGAACCGACACCCCGACCCCGATTCCCGAGGTCGAGGTCGTGCGGTCGCTTCCCGAACTGGTGGCCGGCGCGCACCATGTGGTGCTCGCGGCGCCGGGCACCGCGAAGACCCAACGGATGCTCGACGCGGCTGCATTCGCGGCCATGAGCGACGGGGTGCACGTGGTCAACATCGCGCGCGGCACGTTGGTGGATCAGGACGCACTCCGTGGTGCGCTCGACTCCGGCAAGGTCGCCCGGGCCAGTCTCGACACGGTCGACCCGGAACCGCTTCCCGAAGGGCACTGGCTCTACGAACATCCGCGGGTGTTGCTCACCCCACATTCCTCGTGGGCGTCGCGCGACCTGGTCACCGCGGCGGTGGACATCTTCGCGGCGAACCTCCGGCGGTACCTCGACGGTGAGCCGCTGCTCCACGTGGTCGATCTGGCCGAGGGGTACTGATGGCGCCGCGCGTCGCGGTCGTCGGGACGAGTTTCGGCGTCCGGGTCCACGTGCCGGCGTTACGGGCCGCCGGATTCGAGGTCGTGGCGCTCGTCGGCACCGACCCCGATCGCACCGCGCGCCGGGCGGCGCGCGCCGAGATCCCGGTCGCGACCACCGATCTCCTCAGCGTGCTCCCCGACGTCGACGCGATCACCATCGCCACCCCGCCGGCCACCCACAAGCTGCTGGCCTTGACTGCAATCCGCGCCGGCAAGCACGTGATCTGCGAGAAGCCGTTCACCCTCGGTACCACCGAGGCACGCGACCTGGTCGCCGCCGCCGAGCGGTACCGGGTCACCGCCCTCATCGGCCACGAGTTCCGGTGGGCCACCGATCGGGCAGTACTCGGCAAGGCGATCCACGACGGCCTCATCGGCGAACCGCGCGTCGCGACGCTCGTGCAATACCACGACCTGGTCGCCGACCCGGCGACGCGTATGCCGGCGTGGTGGTTCGATCGCGGTGCGGGCGGCGGCTGGCTCGGGGCGTCGGGTTCGCACATCATCGACCAAGTCCGAGTCTGGCTCGGCGACTTCGTGACGGTGTCGGCGGCGCTCCGGGTGGTGAGCGACCGCGAGGTCACCGCCGAGGACACGTTCACGATCCGGGCCCGGATGACCAACAGCTGCGATGTCGTGTTGCAGCAGACGGCGGGCGCGTACGGGCCGCCGAGCGGCATCACGCGAATCTCGGGCAGCGCCGGGACCGTCTGGCTCGATGGGGGCAAGGCGTGGTTCGCCGACGGCACGGGGAGCTGGGAACTCCCGATCCCCGAATCGCTCGTACTCCCCGCCGCGCCGGCTGCTTCGGATGCCGCGGTCCACGCGTACACCCACCTCGAGATCGGGCCGTACACCCGCTTGGCGGAGGCGTTCCGGGCCGGGATCGAAGGGACACCGCCGGATCCGGCCGTGCCCATCCCGACCTTCGCCGACGGTCTCGTCGACATGCAGGTCCTGGACGCGATTCGCGCCTCGGCGGCCGCGGACGGGGCCCGCGTCAACGTCTGACCCGCCCACTTTGCATCGCAAACCCGCGATAGTCGCGGGTTTGCGACGCATTGTCGGTTGGTCAACTTTCGCGGGCGAATGGTCGATGCTTCGGTATGCGACGCCACTCACCACTCATCCTCGGTGCGATCGTGGTGTTCGGTCTGGCCGCGTGTTCGACAGGCGGTGGTACCGAATCCAAACCTGCACCGACCCCGATCACCGCGCCCGCCGCGAAGGCCCAGGGCGTGGTCGACCAGCAGAACGCGCAGCTCAAACAGATGGAACAGCAGACGTCATCCGCCGACCCCACGGCGCCCTGATTGCTCGTCCGCTCACGCTGCTCCTCTTCGGCTCGTCCGCTCACGCTCCTGATGGATGCCGGTTCGTGGGGTTCGCTCCCGAGCTGCTCGCCTCCGCTGCGCTCCGGCTCGGGTGCCGGTAGGTAGAGGCGGGAGTTACCAGCCGTTTCCGTAGCGGTCGCGGTGGGTGTGGAGTGAGAAGTCGTCGCGGCGTGGGGGGCCCAATGGACGGGCGGGGTGGCCGATCGGGACGACGGCCATCGGCAGGACCGAATCCGGGAAGCCGACGATCGCCCGGAGTTCGTCGGCGTGGCCGACCGCGATCGTGGTGAGGGCGGACCCGAGCCCGAGTGCGGCCGCCGCCAGCATCAGGTTCTGCACGGCCGGGAAGATCGAAGCCGGTGCGGTGACGGCGAGGCCACGCTCCGTGTCGGCGCCGATGACGATGTGGACGGGCGCCTGCGCGATCCCGCCCATCGCGCCGCGATCGACATCCGCCAGCAGACCGGGCGGGAGTCGCGCCTCGGAGAACTGGCGCCCGACCGTCGACCATGCCTTCGCCATCAACTCGCCGATCGCCGCTCGGCCCGCAGCGTCCCGGACCACGACGAACTCCCACGGTTGCTTGTTCTCCGCGCTGGGAGCGTGGACCGCCGCGCCGAGCACGCGTGCGACGTCGGCATCCGTGACCGGCGCGTCACCGAACGCGCGGCACGCGCGCTGCGCGTGGACGATGTCGAAGAAGTCGGTCACGTCCGTTCCCCGACCCGCCGGAACGTGTTCACGTACATGATGCGCAGCGCCGGGTGGTAGGCCCAATCCGTCCACTCCTGCGTATCGGCACCGAGGAGTTCGGTCACGAGCGGGGTCATCGCCTTGAAGGCGCGCTCGGGATCGTCGGTGTCCATCTCGTAGAAGTGCATGAACCGCGGATCGCCGCCGGTCACGTTCTCGTACGGCGTGATCATCGAGTAGCCGGGCACCGCGACTTCGGCGATGTGGCGGATGTGGACGAAGTCACCCCAGTCGCGCAGGGTGTGAGCGTCGGCCGGATCGCGTGGCGAGATGAGGACGAGTGAGAGGCCGACGGTCGGGCGACCCGTCAGCCGTCCCTGACCCGGCCGGGGGTAATGACGGAAATGGTGGCCGGTGACATCGGACGGCGCCTCCGGTGCACGGAAGTCGGCATCCACCTCGTACACGCCGAGATGGGAGAACTCCGGCAACTTCCGGGGCAGGTCGTCGCGATCGCGGTTGACGTTCTCCCACCAGGTGGCGCGGCTGACGCCGGCAAGGGCGAGCACCTCGGGAACGCGGGCCTCGGCGTACGCCGTGAGCGGCCGATCGGTCATCTCGAGGTACAGGCCGGGGGTGATGCGGTCTTCCACGCCGGTGATGCTACGAGCGCGGAGCCGTCAGGCGTCGAGGGAGAGCAGCGCGTTCGGATTGGTCACGGCCATCCGGCGGATCTCCGCTTCGGTGAGACCGGCGGCGAACAGGGCATCGGCGAAGGTCTGGAGTCCCGCGGCGGGTGGGTCATTGACGGCCTGACCGAAGTCGGTCCCGAGGGTGACGTGATCGACGCCGACCTCCCGGATGCACTCGACCTGGTCCGGGCCGGGTCGGGTGGCGAGCGCCCCGATGCACGTGAGGGCGCACAGCTCGATGAAGCCGCCGAGTTCGGCGAGTTTGTTTAAT
>JBBQXR010000109.1:0-9540 GCA_038209455.1 Acidimicrobiia bacterium | reverse complement strand
CGTGGCCGGACGAGGAGTGGAAGGGATGGTGGGGTGACGAGCCCCCGTTCCACACTCCGGTGTTCGTCCTGACCCATCACGAGCGCCCGTCGTTCGTGCTCTCGGACACGACCTTCCACTTCATCGACGCCACTCCGGCCGACGCGTTGCGCCAGGCGAAAGAGGCGGCGAACGGTCAGGACGTACGGCTGGGTGGCGGGGTTGCGACCGTCCGTGAGTTCCTCGACGCCGACCTCGTCGACACGATGCACATCGCGGTCGCGCCCCTCGACCTCGGGCGGGGCGAACGGTTGTGGAACGCGCCGGACGAACTGCTCGACCGATTCCACCTCGAGTCGGTACCGAGCGCGAGCGGAGTGACGCACCTGCTGTTCTGGCGCCGTTGACTGCGGACGTCGGTCAGGTCACTCCGGCCGTGCTGCCGCGACGCGTTCGAGCACGTCGGTGAGCAGGCGCGCGTCGGCGGCGGTCACGAAGGCGCCGAGGTGGTGCTCGAGTGCGCGGTCGTAGACGACGCGTGCAGCGCGGGTCCGAGCGCGCCCGGTGCGAGTGAGGCGGACAGTGGTGGAGCGACGGTCGTCGGCGACCTCGCACCGTTCGACGAGACCGTCGGCCTCCATGCGCTGAACGAGACGGCTGAGCCCGGGCTGGCTGTACCGGACCCGCATCAGTATCTGCAGTTCACTCAGCCGCATGGAACCGTCGGCGCGGTCGAGGTAGCCGAGGACCGAGTAGGTGCCCGAGTCGAGGCCGGCGTCGCGTTCGAGCTCGGTGACCACCTCGCGCAACACGGGTTGGTACACGTCGACGAGCGCGCGCCAGATCTCGGGCGCGTCGGGGTCCGTCATGTTCAGCGGCGCGGGTCCGCGATCACGAGCTCGAACTCGCCCGGGACGCGTCGGCCGATTGCGGCGGCGATGGTGTCACGGAGCTGGTCGGGCGGGAGCACACAGTCTTCACAGGACACGCCGCTGAGGTCGAGGGCGAGCGAGATCCGCAGCGTCGCCGGGTCCGCGGCGACGAGGACGAGATCGCCACCGTCGGCGCGGATGATCTGGCCGACCTCGTCGACCGCTTGGGCCACCGCGGCAGGATCGAGGCTCACGCGATACCGCCGACGGTCCGTGCCGCCACGCTTTGCATCGCGCTCTCGCCGAAGCTCGGTAGCGCGATCGCATGGAGGCTCCCGAGACCGCCGCACACGACCGGCACGATCTGGTCGGGGCGTGCGGTCAGGTACACCCGGTCCTGATGGCTGCCGCCATGCAGGCCGACGCGACCCTTGGCCACGAGGATGTCGCGGTTCGCCTGCGGCCACAGGTCGAGCGGTTGCCAGGCATTCGCGTGGAGGTACGTCTGGAGGTCGGCGGCGTCGGGGAACGCGCCGGCGAAGCGCTCGGCCCACATCGGGTTGACGGCGAGTACGACCTCACCGTTGTCCGCGTTGCCGAGGTACATGTTCGCGAGCGGGTAGGCGATGCTCTTGGCGAGCAGGAACAGCAGGTCGCGCGGGTCGTCGTTGTGGATGTCGGCGAGGGGGAACGTGCCTTTGCCTCCGTGCACGGTGACCACGTCGGCGGTGGCGTCGAACCCGCGCCGCCGGGCGAGAGAAGGCCACGGCGAGCGCTCTTCCCATTCACCGAAACACATCCCGAAGCGAGCGGGTTGACCGAAGACGGTGCGCGAGGTCTCGCCGGCGCGCTGGCCACCGATGTTGCGCAGGCACAGTGACACCGCGCGCCCGATGGTCATCGAGCCGCGCCCGCCGGCACCACCCATACAGCCGGCGCGGAAGTCGATACCGAGTTCGGCGCGTGACGGACCGTTCACGATGATCATCGGGAACACGCTCGACGTTGTGGTGGTGAGCCCGAACGCGTTCCACTCCGGCGTGGTGAGCGCCTCGAGCGCGGCGAGGACGAGCGGGAACGCCGCGGGTTGCACGCCGGCCATCGCCGCGTTGGCCGCGATGAGTTCGACGGTGGCGACGCCGTACTGCGGCGGGAGTACACCCAGGACCGAGTCGGGGGCGTCGGGCGTGTGGGCGAGCAACGCCTCGATCGCGTCGTCGGTGGGCGGGATCAGCGGTGCACCGTCGCCCCAACCCTCGGTGAGCGAACGCTCGTAGAACGCGTCGGCGTCGGCGGGAACCTCGACCTGGTCTCCAGTGAGGGTCATGGCCGCACCCCCAACAGTTTCAGCGCTTCGGGGTAGTACTCGGCCGAGACGGCGAGCAGCTCGGCGTCGGGTCGCGCCTCGAGGGGGTAGGGGAGGACCAGCACGGAGAGGTCCCCGTGCCCGAGGTGCTTGGCCATGTTGTGACCGTGCGTCGCGAACTCCTCGGTCACGACCGCGATCACCGGTCGGTCGTGCGCCTCGATGGCCACCGCATCCGCGATGGTGAACGACGTGCACGAACCACACGTGCCGAGTCCGACGATGGCGAAGTCGACCGCGGCAGCGAGCTCGGCGATATGGCTGCGGTCAGCCGCGCCGGTGTCACCGACCTGCGCGTGGGTCTCGATGGTGGTGACGTCCGCGACGCCGTCGGCGCGCAGGCGCCGCTCCCAGTCGGCGGCG
Source organism: Acidimicrobiia bacterium (assembly GCA_038209455.1). Taxonomy (GTDB): domain Bacteria; phylum Actinomycetota; class Acidimicrobiia; order IMCC26256; family JAENVU01; genus JAENVU01. The sequence goes on along the minus strand of JBBQXR010000109.1, from coordinate 6,960 downwards.
AGCAGCCGCCACGATCGCCAGGCGGCGTCGGTGCGGATCCCGGCCCGGAGCCCGGTGATTGTGCCGTCGACCCGGAACGTGGGGGCCGCGACCTCCTCGACGGGTGGGGCGGTGGGGCGGCGGATTAACACGGTACGCATGGGCTCACCATACCAGTTCCATGCGTACGCATATAATGCCGGTCGTCATGAACTCCGAGGATCCCGCAGTCGCTGGAGCGCCGGACATCGGGCGGGGCGCCGTGAGCCCGAGCATGGAAATGCGAGTGCTACGCGCGGCCGGTGCGCTCGCGCTGCTTGCAACCGGGCCAGCAGCACGGTCGTCGCTGACCTTCCTCGAGTTCTTCCTGGGTCCGGCGGATGCGCCGAGCGCGGGTCGTCTCCTGCTTGGCGTCCTCGACCCAACAGACGAACTCGTTGCGCGCGAGCGGCGTGATGTCCTTCCACCGATCGAGCGCAGTCGGGTTGGCGAGCAGCGCAGCGCGCAGGTCGTGGGGGAGCTTGTGCACCACACCACCGGGCACCCGTGTGGCGCTCACGTCGGGCGTCCGCCCACCGTGCGGGCGAAGTCGGCCCACGTGTCGACCCAGAGGTCCCAGATCGCCTCGGGGTAGTCGTGGCCCATTCCCGCGATCTCCACGTAGCGCGCGCCCGGGATGAGGTCGGCGGTGCGGCGACCACCGCTCGGGTCGATCAGGGTGTCGCGGTCGCCGTGCATGACGAGGGTCGGGATGTCGAGCGCCCGGAGTGCGTCGGTGCGGTCTCCGTCGCGTCGGATCGCCTGCATCTGGCGTCCGACCCCGGCGGTCGCGTGGTTCCGGTCGTAGGCACGCCCGGCGCGCTCCCGGAGGTACGCCTCGTCGATCCATTCCGGCTTGGACCCGTAGACGCGCTTCGCCGCGATCTGCTGCTCGATGTACTCGGCGCGGGTGTCGGGCGACTCGGCCATCAGCACCGCCAGGGCCTCGGGTGAACTCTGGCCGTACTCGGATTCCCCGGTGCTCGACATCACTGACGTGAGCGACAGCAGACGGTCCGGGTGATGGATCGCAAGCCGTTGCGCGATCATCCCTCCCATCGAGAGGCCCATCACGTGGGCGCGCTCGACGTTCGCCGCGTCGAGGACCGCAACTGCGTCGTGCGCCATGTCCGACAAGTTGTATTCGATGCCCTCCAACTGTGAGGAGAGGCCGACGTCGCGGTTGTCGAAGCGGATCACCTGGTAACCCTGCGCTGCAAACTTCCCACACCAACGCGCGTCGTAGTGCACGCATTGCGACCCGAGGCCGTTGACGAGCAGCACCGTCGGGTCGGAAGCTGCACCGAAGGTCTCGAAGTACAACTCGACGTCATCGTGGTGGGCTAGGGACATCGGGGGAGGATGGCGGTGGAGGGCGGCCGTCGTCAACCGGGGACTGGGGAGCCCGGTTGAAAGGCCGCACGACATGGATGACCACTCTCCGCGCGATCGAGGGTCAACGCCGAGCAAAGTTTCCGCGATCCGACATCTCACGCAGCGCCGGTCTCCGAACCCACGGTCGAGAGGAGTTCCTCTCGACCGTGGGCAGTAACGAGGAGGCACCACATGTTCGGACGTACCCGCACGAGGGTGGCCGGGTTGGCCATCGCTCTCACACTCGTCGGAGGCGCGGCGGCCACTGCTGCGCTGGCCGACTCGTCGGCACCGCCCAGTAACGGAGTTTCCGTGGGCAAGGGCATCGACGAGTTCGGACTCACCGACGCCTACTACCAGAAGGAGAAGCTCGACTTCACGTACACGAAGGGCTTCTTCTGCGACACCTCGGTCACCGCCGCATCGTCGAGCGGCTGTGAGGTCGGCCAGAAGTACAACACTCCGCCGAACAAGCAGTTCGACCCGCTGTACATCACGGTGCCGCTCGGTTTCGACGTACCGATGAACATGCAGCAGTGTCCGGCGACGCTGGTGTGTGTCGACCACCCGGGAACGGTGGACCTGACCCGGCTCGAGTCGTCGCTCAAGCCGCTCTACCCGCAGCTGACCGACGCGCAACTGACCGCCGCGCTCAAGAACTTCGCGGTACCGGGGCACGACCACTTCATCACGGACACCAACAACTTCAAGCCCGAGTGGTGGGATGTCGAGGTGGTGGGTGTCACCAGCCCGCGCGTCTACGAGAACATCCAGCACCACGCGTCGTTCGACTACATCCAGCGCCTGATCGACAAGAAGAACGCGCACGTGCTGGGTCCGATCCCGTCGAACCTGTTCCTGTTCTTCGGCGTGAACGCTCCCGCAACGGCGGGCGATCGCGACGGCGACAACCGCTGAACCGTCAACCTTCACCGTTGAGGACGGCCCCACCGGGAAACCGGTGGGGCCGCACTCGTTCCGGCCAGGCCAGGAAGCCCGCGGTCAGGAGTCGGTGGCACCGCTGCGGCTGATGGCGATGAACGCTCGGGCGGCCGGCGAGACGGGGCCGACGCGCCAGACCAGGCCGATCGATCGACGCAGCACGGGAGACAGCGGAATGCTCACGATGCCGGACGCACGCGCCGAGGTGGCCACCGGTCGGGGGAGGACGCTCGCGCCGGCGCCCGCCTGCACGAGCGGGACGATCGCCTCGCGTTGCTCGGTCTCGACTGCAATATCGGGGACCACGTCGGCCGCACGGAAGGCCGCGTCGAGCAGGTTGCGCATGGAGGTTCCCGGCGGGGTCGTGATCAACGGCACCGTGGCGAGGTCGCGAATGGTGAACCGACGGCGGCGGGCGAACACCGAGTCCGACGCCACGACGGCCGTCAGTATCTGTTGGACCAGCGGTTCGCTCACCAATCCGGCTCCGGCGACGGGGAGTTCGGCGAAGCCGACCTCGGACTCACCCGAGCGCACCCGGTCGGCGACGCCCGTCGCATCTTCGGGTTGTGCGACCCGGACCGCCACGTGTGGGTGTGCACGCCGGAACGCGCCGATGAGTGGCGCGAGCGGATCGACGGCGAGCGTCGGCAGTGCGACGACGTCCAGGACTCCGGCCTCGAGTCCGGCGACCGCCGCGACGCTGGCCGTGAGCACGCTGCGGTCGCGCAACAGGTGACGGGCGGGCTCGAGGAACGCCGCGCCGGCGGCCGAGAGCACCGCTCGCCGACCGACGCGGTGAAAGAGGAGCACGCCGAGTTCCGCCTCGAGGCGCGCGATCCCCTCGGACAACGCGGGCTGGGTCACGTGCAATGCGCGCGCGGCACTCGTGAACCCACCGTGGTCGTCCACTCCGACGACGTATTCGATCTGGCGCAGCTCCATTGGATGAGCCTATCAGTCCAATAAGAAATTCCCGTTGGACCTATCGGCCGGATCGGCGTTCACTGGAACCATGAGCCTGGCGATGATCCTGGGGGTTGCCGCCGTCGGGGCATTCGTGGGATTGCTCGGTGGTCTGTTCGGCAAGGGCGGCTCTGCGATCGCGACGCCGCTGTTGGCGCTCCTGGGGATCCCTCCGATCGTGGCGTTGGCCTCACCGTTGCCGGCGACCATCCCCGCGACCCTCGCCGCGAGTTACGTCTACTGGCGAGAACGCCTCATCGACTGGCGCGTGTTCGCGTGGAGCGTCGGTCTCGGCGTGCCCGCCACCGCGATCGGGGCGTACGCCACGCGATGGATCGGCGGCCGGCCGCTCGTCGTCGCCACCGAGGCCGTGATTACCTTGCTCGGGATCAAGTTCTGGTTCTGGCCCGGCGACCCGCACGAACAGCACGCGGCGCGGCCGGCCTCGGAGGGGGCACTGGCAACGATTGCGATCGTCGTCGGGCTCCTGTCAGGACTACTCGCGAACGGTGGCGGCTTCCTGCTGGCGCCGCTCTTCGTCGTGGTGTTACGCCTCTCGCTCAAGCAGTCGTTCGCAACGTCGCTCGCGGTCGCGGCGGTGCTCGCGGTTCCCGGAACCGTGATCCACGCCGCCCTCGGGCACATCGATTGGAGTGTGGTCGCCGTCTTCGGTGCCACGTCGATCCCGCTGTCGTTCGTCGGCGCCCGCTGCGCGATCCGCACGAATCCGGTGCACCTCGAGCGGGCCTACGGCGCCGGACTCGCCGTGCTGGGCGCGGCGCTTCTCCTCGCGACGTGAACGCGTGAGCCGTACGTGGCTCAGGAGCCCTCGACCCGCACCACGGGAGTCACGGTGCCGGTCGCGGCGGGGACGGTGGTGACCGTCACGGTGTCGCTGGGTGCATCGACGCGACAGTCGACGGGAAAGTTCGCGCCGCCGGCGGGTCCGGCCTTCTCCGCCTCGGCGAGGAAGACGGCCCGGATCGCCGCGACTTCGGCCGGGGTCAGGTTCTCGATCGCAGCCCGGAGGCCGTCGGCCTCGAGCGCGCCGGTGAGTCCGACGGCGTCGACCATGTCGGTCAGTGGCACGTTGTCGGCGTGCATCCGGAGAATGCGCTCCCGGACCGAAGGATCGCTCCAGACGCGGGCGGCGTCTTGGGGTAGTTGCATGTAGCTCCCCATCGGTCGCTCCTCCGTCTGGACGGTGTCGTGCGGCACTCGGAACCGAGGCACGGACCCGTTCTGGCAGGTGCGAGTGCGCAGTTGACTCGTCCGGTTCCGGCTGCGGTGCGCTTCTCGCTCCCACCGCTCCGGTCGTCCGGTCGACGCCGACTCCCTGTCCTTCACACTCGTACCAGCCAGAACGGATCTGCTGCTGGGGTGCGGGCATCTTCGGGCCTGGCGATTGCAGGACGGTGGTAAACGGGTGGTACCGGCGCCTTCGGGCGCGGAGAGATCTACGCTCACGCCGTGCAGGTGTCGTTCTTAGGCCCTTTCGAGGTGGACGGCGCCGACGGTTCCGTCACGCTCGGAGGCCCGAAAGAACGCACCCTGCTGGCCTTGCTCGCCCTGCGGGCCAACGAGGTGGTCTCCACCTCGCAGCTGATCGAGGGAATGTGGGGCGACCAGCCGCCGGTCTCGGCGGTGAAGACGGTGCACGGCAACGTGGCCCGCGTGCGGCGGACCCTGGCCGCCGCGGGCATCGAAGACGTCCTCGTCACCAAGGAGCCCGGCTACTTGCTGCGGGTCGACCGGGAACGCATCGATGCCGTTCGGTTCGAGCGGCAGGCCCGAGCCGGAAGGCTGGCGCTCGAACGGGGTGACCCCGAGACCGCGGATCGGGAACTCACCGCCGGGCTCGGGCTCTGGCGGGGGCAGGCGCTCGCGGACTGCCGGGATGCATCCGAGGCCATCGCCGCCGAAGCGGTTCGGCTGGACGAACTGCGGACGAGTGCCATCGAAGACCAGATGGAGGCGCAACTCGCGCTCGGCCATCACGCGGCGATCGTGGGCGAGTTGGAGGCGCTGCTCGTTCGCGAACCGCTCCGCGAGCGGCTCTGGCACTCGCTGATGCTGGCGCTCTACCGGTCACGGCGGCAGGCCGAGGCCCTGCGTGCCTACCAGCGGGCGCGGGCCGCCCTGGTCGAGGACCTGGGCGTCGAACCCGGCCCCGAGCTGCGCGAACTCGAAGGCGCCATCCTCCGTAGCGATCCCGACCTGGCCTTGGTTGCTGCGCCGGGCCGCGGGTTCGATGCCCTGGCGCAGCCGACTCCGGATTCGTCGTCGGCGCGTCTCGTCGGATGGGCCTCGGGTGGCCCCGCGTTCGTCGGCCGAGTCCCGGAACTCGCCCTGGCCACCTCGTTGTGGGAACGGGCGTGTGAAGGGGAGCGCCAGGTGCTCATGATCGGCGGCGAGCCCGGCATCGGCAAGACGCGACTCGCGGCCGAGACGTGTGTGATCGCCCGCGACGCGGGAGCCCGCGTGCTCTACGGGCGGTGTGACGAAGGGCTGGGCGTCCCGTACCAACCATTCGTGGAGACGTTGCGGGCGTACATCGATGGGTGCAGCGACGCCGAACTCGCGCGGTCGCTCGGTCGGTACCCCGGTGAGCTCGTGCGGTTGGTGCCGGAACTCGCGACCCGCATGGAGCACCTCGACCCGACTCTCCAATCCGATCCCGCGACCGAGCAGTACCGACTCTTCGAAGCGGTGGTCGAGTGGCTCGGCGCCGCGGCCGAGCAGTGTCCCTGCGCGATCGTGCTCGACGATCTCCACTGGGCGGCACCCCCGACGGTCATCCTCCTGCGGCACGTGATCCGGTCGGGACGCTTCGATCGGTCCCTCATCATGGGGACGTATCGTCAGTCGGAGCTGGTGGACGACCATCCGCTGGCCGAGATGCTGGCCGACATCCACGTGAGTGCACCGGCGCCCCGGATGGAACGTCTGGAGCTGTCGGGGTTGGATGCGACCGCGGTCGAGGCCTTCGTGCAGACCGCGTCCGGCCACTCCCTCGGTGAGACCGGTCGTCGTTTCGCACAGACGGTGCACCGGGAGACCGGTGGCAACCCGTTCTTCGTCGGCGAGATCGTGCACAACGTCCTGGAGTCGGGCGCGACCGGTCCAGATCTGGCCGACCGCGAGAGCAGCGAACCGCAGTGGCCGACCGACCTCTACATTCCCCCGGCAGCGCGTGACGTGGTGCTGCGCCGGGTGTCCCGCCTGACCGAGGACGCGCAGCACGTGCTCACCACGGCGGCGGTCACCGGTGCCGAGTTCGAGTTCGCCGTGTTGGAACAGATCGTGGACGTCGATCGTGAAGCGCTCCTCGAAGCCCTCGAGGAGGCGGCCGGCGCCCGCGTAGTGGACGAAGTGGGGTCGGACCGGTTCGCCTTCACCCACGCGATCGCCCGGAGTGCGCTCTATGACCGCCTCAGCGCGAGCCGACGGTTGCGGTTGCACGGGCGCGTTGCCGATGCGTTGGAGCAGGTGCACGCGTCCGATCGGGACGAGCACCTCTCCGAACTCGCGTTCCATTGTGCGGAGGCGAACGCGCCCCAGGCCGCGCGGTATGCGATCGAGGCGGCGACCGGCGCGCTCGACCGGCTTGCGTTCGAAGACGCGGTCAGCATCTGTGTCCGTGGCCTCACCGCGGTCGAG
>JBBQXR010000108.1:0-9566 GCA_038209455.1 Acidimicrobiia bacterium | reverse complement strand
CCGCGGCGGCCGGGCGGGGGGTGGGGCGCGGTCGCGGTCATGGAATCTCCTCGGTGCGAATGGTCAGCCGGCGAGCGTGGTGAGGGCCTCGTTCATCGCGGTCATGTCGAAGTAGTCGCGCCACAGGGTGATGCGGCCGTCGGCCACTTCGAACACGCCCATCACGTCGACCGACGCGGTGCCGGTGTCGGTGCTGAACGAATCCGTCCGCTCGTTCATCACCATGGTCGCGTTGGCCACCTGGCGGTGGACGGTCCACTCCATGGCGATGACGCCCATCGCGTCCAGGGTCGCGAAGACGCCGCGGATTCCCTCGGGCCCGGCGACCTTCCCGATGGGCACGTTGTCGTACTCGATGTCGTCGGCGACGAGTTCGAAGGCACCGTCGAAGTCCAGGGCAGTGATGCGGGCGGTGAAGGCGTTGACGATCTCTTCGGCGGTCACGGTGGCTCCTGGGACGGCGCGGCAGCGGTGGGCGCACGGACCCTAGGACTTCCCTAGTCTTCCGCGCGTGCCGACCGCCTCCGTGAACGGGATCGAGATCTTCTTCGAACGCCGGGGAGACGGCCCGCCCGTGCTGTTCCTCAATGGATCGGGCGCCACGCTGGCCGGTATGGGCATTCTGCTCGACGTGTTCGCGGGTCGCTGCGACCTGCTCGCGCACGATCAGCGGGGTCTCGGCCGCACCACGATTCCCGAGGGTCCGTACGCGATGGCCGACTACGCCGCGGACGCGGCCGGTCTGCTCGACCGCGTCGGGTGGGAGACGTGCCGGGTCGTCGGCGTGTCGTTCGGCGGCATGGTCGCGCAGGAACTCGCCGCCACAGTCCCCGATCGGATCGAACGGTTGGCGCTGCTGTGCACGTCGCCGGGCGGCTCGATGCCCTCGTACCCGCTCCACGAGCTTGCCGGGTTGCCCGAGGCCGAGCGCGGGTCCGTATATCTCCCACTCCTCGACATGCGGTTCACGCCGGAGTGGTTGGCCACCCACGACGCCGACCGCGGTCTCGCCGAGATGGTGTCGGCGCGTCCGGCCGGAACGTCGGCGGACGTTCTCCGCGGCGAGCGTGAGCAACTCGACGCCCGTCGTCGGTACGACGTGCTCGACCGGCTCGACCGGATCACGTGTCCCACGCTGGTGGCGGCCGGGCGCTACGACGGGATCGCGCCCCTCGCCAACTCGGAGGCGATTGCCGCGCGCATCCCGGGGGCCGAACTCAGGATCTACGAAGGTGGCCACGCCTTCTTCGCGCAGGACCGTCACGCGCTGCCCGACGTGCTCGACTTCCTCACCGCGTGACGGCGCGCACGCACGGTTCGCACCGCTTCGGTCGGTGGTGTCGGTGAGCTGGCTGCGCAGGCTCCTGCCCCTCTCGGCGACGGTCGACGTCCCGCGCGTCGTCATCGCACGAGCGCTGCGGGGGTTCGCCGACGGGTTCGTCAGCGTCTTCCTCGCGACCTACCTCATCGCGCTCGGGTTCTCGCCGCTTCAGGTCGGCGCGATCGTCACCGGGACACTGCTCGGGTCGGCCGCACTGACCCTCGGTGTGGGGCTCGTGGCCCATCGACGGGAACTCCGCGTGCTGCTCCTCGCGGCGTGTGGGTTGATGGCCCTCACCGGCCTGGGATTCATGGCGGTCACCGCGTTCTGGGCGCTGATGGTGGTGGCGGTGGTCGGCACGCTGAACCCGTCGGCCGGCGACGTGAGCGTGTTCCTGCCGACCGAGCAAGCGTTTCTCGCCGGCCACGTCGACGATCTCGACCGCCCGCGTCTGTACGCCGTGTACAACCTCGGCGCGGCGTTCGCCGGCGCATTCGGCGCGTTGGCCTCGGGGTTGCCCGGGTACGTCGCCAAGCACGTCGACATCTCGCGGATCGACGTCTACCGCGGCAGCTTCTCGATCTACGTGGCGGTGGCGGTGGCCATCTTCTTCATCTATCGCCGGCTGCGGACGGAGCACACCGCAACGGACGTCGTGAAGGTGGACCGGAAGCCGCTCGCCGAATCACGTCGGACGGTCATCGAACTCGCGGCCTTGTTCTGCATCGACGCGGCCGCGGGGGGATTCGTGGTGCAGTCCCTCCTCGTGCTCTGGCTCCACCTGCGTTTCGGGCTCTCGGTCGGCACGACCGCCGCCGTGTTCTTCGCGGTGAGTCTCCTGAGCGCGTTCTCCCAGTTGCTGGCCGGACCGCTCGCGGCCCGTATCGGGCTGGTGCGCACGATGGTGTTCACCCATCTGCCCGCCAACCTGTTCCTCGCGCTCGCCGCGTTCGCACCGTCGGCCGGCCTTGCGATCGCCTGCCTGTTGGTCCGGTCGCTGTTCTCGCAGATGGACGTGCCTGCGCGCCAAGCGCTGGTGATGGCGGTGGTGACGCCGGAGGAACGGGCCGCGGCGGCGAGCGTCACCAACGTGCCGCGGAGTCTGGCGTCGGCGACCACGCCACTCATCGCCGGCGCGCTCCTCAAGGCGACCTCGTTCGGTTGGCCCCTGGTGATCGCGGGCGTGGGCAAGGCCACCTACGACCTGCTGCTCCTCGCCCGATTCGGCCGTCGCGCTCACTCCACCACCGACCTCGGCCGCCGCTGACCCAACCACCCACCCAATTTGCGTCGCAAACCCGCGATAGTCGCGGGTCTGCGACGCAAGTTCGAAAGGAACGAGTGATGCCCCGACTCCGCCAGGTGCCACGCGACGAATCCAACGCGCCGATCGTCACGGTCATGTACGACATGTTGTTCGGGCCGGGCCGCGACCCGGTCGCGGATCCCGGGACGGCGACCGGCACGACGGGCGACTGGTGGCCGGTGTTCGCGCTGGTGCCCGACGTGCTCGAGCACTGCGTGCAGGGCTTCGGGCTGTACCAGAGCCCGAAGCGCCTCTTGGACCCACAGTTGCGTGAACTCGGGCAGACGCGCGTGGGGTGGGCGCGTGGGAGCCAGTTCGTGTTCTCGCAGCACTGCAAGTCGTGCCGTGCGATCGGTATCCCGGAGGAGAAGATCGCCGCGATCCCAGGGTGGCAGGTGGCCGAGTGCTTCAGCTCGGTGGAACGTGCGCTGCTCGCGTACACGGACGCGCTGGTATACGACGGCGGTCGCGTGGCCGACGACGTCTTCGCCGCGTTGCAGTCGCATCTCTCGGACGAGGAGATCCTCGAGTTCACCTACATCACCGCGCTGTACGAGATGCACGCCACGATGAGTCGCGCGTTGCGGACCGAGTTCGACGATCGTCCCGAACCCATCGTGGAAGTGGTCGGTCCCGACGGCGTCTCCGCGCTCGACGTCGGCCGCAGCATCAGCCTCCCGGCGGACGACTGATGACGGGATCACGCGCGCATGTTCGACCGTAGGGCCGGAAGCTTCCGTTCCCGATTCGCCCGTGACCGCAGGACCCTGCTGTCCCGCCCGGAGGGCGCTGGTCCACTGGTCACCGACGCCGATCTCGGGCACCTCCCGCTGCTCGTGCAGACGTACCTCCGTCGGTCGGGTGTCGTGGACCGGCCCCACGTCCACAACCTGCGCGTGACGTTCGCGGCGCAGATGCGGAGCTCCGCGACGGCGCCGTGGATGCGTGCCACCGCGACCCAGTACGAGTTCTTCGGCTCCCCGGCCCGTCTCTTCCACATGACCGCGACCCGCGCCGGTATTCCGATGGATGTCCTCCACGAGTACGTGGACGGCGCCGCCACATTCCAGGTCCGGGTCGCCGGTGTCGTCCCGGTGGTGGACGAGTCCGGCCCGGCGATCACCCACGACGAGACCGTGACCGTGATGAACGACGTGCTCGTCCTGGCGCCCGCGGCGGTGCTGGATCTCCCGTTCCAGTTCGAGACGATCGACGACCGGTCGGTCCACGCCACCTTCGAGAACGCGGGATTCGTAGTCGCGGCCACGCTCGTCTTCGACGTCGACGGCGATCTCGTGGGGTTCAACTCCGCGGACCGCGCGCACAACCGGAAGGCCGGCGCCGCGGTCTGGTCGACCCCGCTCTCGCACTACGCCGACGTCGACGGGATCCGGGTGGCCACCCACGGCGACGCGAACTGGATCGACTCGACGGGCGAGTGGACCTACGGCCGGTTCGTCATCCGCTCGCTCGCCTACAACCTCGAACCCGAGTCGCGTACCGCATCGCCGGTGGAGACCACACCGGCGGGCGATGGGCTCGGGACGGTGGACCTCTACTGGATCCCGCTCGGTGCGGGTGCCCACGTGGTGCAGTTCAGTGGTCGCCTCTTCGAGTGGCTCACCGCGATGGTCGGCCGCCGGCCGCGCGCGGACCTGTACCACTCGGCCCTCGTCATCGACCTGCCCGAAGGGCACTTCGTCGTCGAGCAGGCGCCGGTCCCCGATGCGTACGGCGAACGGCGCGGCGTGGTGGCGGAGGGACCCGTCGGGCTCCGCTCCGCGGGACGGTTCCGGATCTTCCGGTACGAAATCCGCCGTTGGCGGGGCGGCACGATCCCCGACGTCGGTACCGCAGTGGCGAGCCCGGTGCGCGTGTCGACCGACGTCGAGGTGGCGCGTCGCATCCTCGACGTCCTGCCGTCCATCCCGACTCCGGTGTGGGGACGGGACGAGTTCGAGACCGGTGAGATGTGGAACTCGAACTCGGTGATCGCGTGGTCCCTTGCGGCGAGCGGGGTCGCGGCCGAGGGTCTCCCGTTTCCGAGCGGAGGTCGCGCCCCGGGTTGGAACGCCGGAGTCGTGGTGGCCGGACGTTCGCCTGCTCCGGTCTGACCCACGCGGGCTCAGCCGACGGGCGACTCGATCGGGAGGGAGGCCGCGTTGGGCTCGTCCTGACTCCGGCGGAGCGATCGGAGGAACAGGATTGCGAGTCCGACCGAGCCCACGACGGCCCCCCACCACACGACGTTGGCAACCCACGCGTCGAGGCTCTGGGTCTTGAGTTCGTAGACGATGACGAGCAGTGCGGCCTGCAACGTGAGGAGGCGGGCCGCCGCCACGCGCGGGACGAGGCCGATCGTCGGGATGACCCACGCGGGGTACCACGCCAACACGTAGGGCGCGAAGAACAGGTAGCCGCCGAGCGCGGCGATCACCCCGACGGCGGGATGGGCGGCGCGTGACATCCGGTACGCGAGCCACAACGTGAGTCCGAGCGTGACGACGGCACCGACGGTGACGAGAAGTTGGGTGTCGCTGTTCGGCAGTCCGAGCTTGATCCCCGTGTGGCGGTGGTCGAGCCCCGTGAGGAGGCGGGGGAGTTCCCACGCGGACGCACGGGAGAGCGAGCCTCGGTTGTGGACGAACGCGGAGAGCCCGGTCATGCCGAACGGTAGGTAGGCGAGTGCGACGAGTCCGAGCGAAGCCGCCGAGAACCGAGTCGACCAGCGGGCCCCCCGGTGGCGGAATCCCCAGAGCGCGAGCGCCACGATGCCGAGCCCACCGGTGAGTTTCACGAGCGTGGCGAGACCGGCGGCGAAACCGGCCGCGACGGGCCGGTCATCCTGCGCGAGCACGACGGCGCCGAGGAGGCCGACCCCGACGAGTACGTCGTTGTGGCCACCGCTCAGGCCGGCGATCGCGATGGCCGGGTGCAGGAGCACGAGGGCGACCGCCGCCGCGCTCCGCGTCCGTCGGTGGACGATCCACCCGCCGAGCCCCGCGGCCAGCGCGAACGACGATGTGAACAACATGCGGACCGCGGTGGCAGAGTCGCTCCCGACCTTGGTGATCGCGGCGGAGAGGAAGGTGAACGCGGGTCCGTAGATCGACGTCGTGTGGCGCCACCCCGCCGCGACGCGCGCAAGGAACGGGTCGCCGCGGAAATGCGCGGGGACCGTGACCCACGGGCTCGCGTGGTGCACGCTCACGATCCGGCCGTACATCGCGTACGACCACAGATCGTGGGAGTCGTGCGGGGCGACGATGATCGCGGCGAGGAAGACGACCGCGGCCGTGGCGGCCACCGCGCCGACGGGAACCGCCCGGCCGGCGCGTTCGAGATCGAGCAAGGCGACGAGTCCGAGCGTGGCGAGCGTCACCAGCACAACGATGATCGCGGGGCCGATCTGGTCGTCCACGAGCACCATGGCGAGCGTCGCTCCACCGGCCAGCGCAAGTGCGCCGGCCGGGTTCAGGCGAGTACGCACGCGCGTGAGCGTACGGATGAAATCGCAACGCGCCGCGGCCGGAAGCGACGAATTGGGGGAGAGTTGACCAAAGGGACCCGGTGGCAGACTCCGGGGATGGAAACGTCCATCAGCGGTTTCGCACGGCCCGAGTTCGCGGCGGTTCGCGATGCGTTCGCCGCGAACTTCGCCGATCGAGGGGAGGTGGGCGCGGCGGTCTGTGTGATTGCGGACGGCGAGGTGGTGGTGGACCTCGTCGGCGGTCATGCCGACGAAGCGCGCACGCGCCCGTGGGAGCCGGCGACGATCGTCGACTTCTACTCGGTGGGGAAGGCACTCGTCGCGACTTCGCTGCTGCAACTCGTGGACGCGGGACGGATCGGACTCGACGATCCCATCGCGTCGGTGTGGCCGGAGTTCGCGGCCGGCGGCAAGGAGCACGCGACGGTGCGCCACGCGCTCTGCCATCGGGCGGGGGTACCGGCACTCCGGGTGCCGATGACCAACGACGACTTGTGGTCGTGGGATCGCATGACCGAGGCGCTGGCTGCGACCGAAGCCTGGTGGGAGCCAGGGACGCGGCACAGCTACCACACCAACACGTACGGGCATCTGGTCGGTGAGATCACGCGTCGCGTGACCGGTCTGCGACCGGGGGCGATGCTCGCGGCACTCGCCGGGCCCTTGGACGCCGATCTGTGGTTCGGGGTGCCCGCAATCGAGCAGGCGCGATGTGCCGAGTTGCTGTGGGAGCAGCCCGGGACGTTGCCCGATCCGTTCGCGTTCGAGGGCGACGCGCAGATGACGATGCTCAGCTACTTCAACCCGCCCGGCTACTGCTCTGCGGGCGTGGTGAACACACCGGAGTGGCGGGCGGCCGAGATTCCCGCCACCAACGGCCACGGCACCGCAATCGGCGTGGCCCGGTTCTACGCCGCGTTCCTCGGGTCCGACGGGATGCTGTCACCCGCGCTCCTGGCCGAGGCGACCCACGCGCAGTCGGAAGGCTTCTGTCCGACCCTCGGCGAGGACGTCACGTTCGGATTGGGGTTCACGCCGACGTCGGACCGTCGCCGGCTCGGGCCCAACCCGCACAGCTTCGGTCACTTCGGTACCGGGGGATCGCTGGGCTTCGCGGATCCGCAAGCGGGAATCGCGTTCGGGTACGTGATGAACCACGTGATCCCGCGCTGGCAGAGCACGCGGAACCGCGCCTTGATCGACGCGGTCTACGCGTCCTGACTGCGCACCCGTCCGAAGTAGGCGCCCGGTGACGTGCCGAGCGCGCGCCGGAACGCGACGAGGAACGCGCTCGGGTTCGCGTAGCCGACCGCGCGCGCCGCGGTCGCGACGGACGCGCCGTCGGCGAGGAGCGGGAGCGCGGCGCCGATGCGGAGGTGGGTTCGCCACGCGGCGAACGTGATGCCGGTGTCGTCGACAAACGCGCGGGTCAAGGTGCGCTCGCTCGCGCCGACCGTCTCACCCCAGGCCGCGAGGGAGCGGCCGTCGGCTACATCGGCGCGGAGTGCTTCGGCGACGCGGCGGGCCCGGTCGTCGGTGGGCATCGGGAGAACGAGCGTGCGGACATCGACCGGCTCGATGAGTTCGAATACGAGTGCCTCGGCATGGTCGCGTCCGCCGGTGGCGACGGACTCGCCGTCGGTGAGGTGCACGAGCAGCTCGGCGAGCAGATCGGTGACTGCCACCACCGTCGGCGCGGTCCACGCGATCGGGCAGGTGGCGGACGGGAAGTAGATGCCGGCGAGCAGCGAGTTGGACGCGGCCGCGGTCGCATGCTCGATCGCGGCGGGGATCCACAACGCGCGGTGACGCGGCAACACCCAGGTTGCTTCGTCGATCGTGACGCTCACGACGCCGTGTGACGCCCACGCGAGTTGGTGGTGCGGGTGCGAGTGCCGGTCGAACGCCTGGCCGGCCGGGAGTGGGAACCAACCGGTGACGATCGCGGTCTCGGGGCGCTCGTAGGCCTGGCGGGTTGTCGACACGATCTGTCAGCGTACGTACTCGACGCCACCGCGTGGGTTCCGTACCGTCGACCCATGAATCAAGACCATCTGGATGTGTGTGCCAGTGCCGAGTGGGGCGCGCTCCTGGCCGAGACGATCTTCCCGACCGTGCTCGCCGGGGCCGACCTCGGCGCCGACGTGGTGGAGATCGGATCCGGGCCGGGCTTGTCGACCGACCTCCTGCGGGAGCGCACCGCGCGGCTCACCGCGGTCGAGTTGGACGAGGACCTGGCAGTGGCGCTGACCGAACGACTGGCCGGGACGAACGTGACGGTCGTGCACGCCGACGCGACCGACCTCCCGTTGCCGGACGACGCTTTCTCCGGCGGCGTCAGTTTCACGATGCTGCACCACGTTCCCACCGTTGTGCTCCAGGACCGGATCTTCGCCGAGCTCGCGCGCGTCGTCGCCCCCGGCGGGACCGTGGTTCTGAACGACTCGTTGGCCGGCGACGCGTTGCGCGACTTCCACCACGACGACATCTACAACCCGGTCGACCCGGCCACGCTCGACGCGCGCCTCGCGCGCGCGGGTTTCGCCGACGCGCAAGTCACGGTCAACGAGTTCGCGTTCTGGGTCCACGCGCGCGTCTGACGCGCGCCCGACACGGGTGGCGTCAGCCGAGCGCCTTGGTGGCGACCTCGCCGAGCAGCTCGACCCGCTCGGGGATGAAGCCGTTGGCCGGCGCGGAAACGGTGATGCCGTCCGCGCCGAGCGCCACGATCGCCGCGAGCCGCTCACCCACTTCGTCGGGGTCGCCGAGGATGACCATGCCCTCGATCATCGTGCGGAACTCGGGATCGCCGTTGCGCAGGTCGATGTTGCGCATGGCCAGCGCGTCGGCGAACTCCTCGAAGGCCTGCTCGTGAGTGGGAGCCAGCACCACATTGTTGGCCTGGCTCACCGTGATCTCCGAGCGGTCGCGGCCCACGGCCTCGCAGTGGGCCGCGAGCACCTCGAGCTGGTGGGGACGTTCGTCGGGTGCCGACGTCATGTTCGACTCGTCGGCGTACTGCGCCACCATCCGCAGCGTCTTCTTCTCGCCGCTGCCGCCGATCATCACGGGGATCTTCGAGATCGGCACCGGATGGTTGATGGCGTTGGTGACCTTGTAGTACTTGCCGTCGAGCGTGGGACCCTCGTCCCGCAGCATCGGCAGGATGATCTGCAACGCCTCCTCGAGCTTCTCGAACCGCTCGGTGAAGGTGTTGAACTCGTAGCCGAGGGAGTCGTGCTCGAACTCGAACCAACCGGCACCGATACCGAGTTGGGCCCGGCCGCCGGAGACGACGTCGAGCGCGGTGACGATCTTCGCGAGCAGCGTCGGGTTCCGGTACGTGTTGCCGGTCACGAGCGCGCCGAGGCGGACCTTCGTGGTCTCGCGGGCGAGCGCACCGAGCGTCGTGTAGCACTCGAGCATGTTGGCGTCGGGGTCGCCGAGCA
>JBBQXR010000107.1:0-9580 GCA_038209455.1 Acidimicrobiia bacterium | reverse complement strand
CGGCACCGGAGCAAGCGCTCGAACTCGCCGGGCGGATCCGGGCCCGCCTGGCCGACGGGGTACTCGTCGGACCCGACCACTACCGGCCGACCATGAGCATCGGCATCGTCATCGCCGGTCCGGACGACGTGCCGATCACTGCACTGCGCGATGCCGACACCGCGATGTACCGCGCGAAGGAGCGGGGTCGCGACCGGACCGAGTGGTTCGATCCGTCGCTCCATCGCGCGACCGTGGCCAGCTTCGAGCTGGAGCGCGAGCTCCGGGACGCCATCGAACGCGGCCAGCTCCACCTGGTCTTCCAACCGATCCTCGATCTCGACACCGACGAAGTTCGCAGTTGCGAAGCCCTCGTACGGTGGACCCACCCCGAGCGGGGCGAACTGGGACCGGACGAGTTCATCCCCGTGGCCGAGAGTTCCGGCTTGGTGGTCCCGCTGGGAACCTGGGTGTTACGCCACGCGCTCGCGGCGATGAAGGAGTGGCCCAATGCTGTCCGCGTGTCGGTCAACCTCTCGCCGCGTCAACTCGCCGAGCCGGACCTCTTCGCGCTCGTTCGGGACGCGCTGGAAGAGTTCGGCGTGCACGCGTCCCGGCTCATTCTCGAGGTCACCGAGACCGCGGTCCTCCAGGACCCGACGGCGGCCGCCCGCACGATCTCGACGCTCCGTGCACTCGGGTTGAGTGTGGTCATCGACGACTTCGGCACCGGCTACACGTCGCTGTCGTTCCTTCGGGACTACCGCCTCGACGGGTTGAAGATCGACCGCAGCTTCATCACCGATCTCGAGCACGGATCGACCGCGATCGTCGATGCGATCATCTGCATGTCGGGCGCGCTCGGTCTCAACGTGGTCGCGGAGGGCGTCGAGACCCTGGCCCAGCTCGAGCAGATCCGTTCGCTCGGCTGCCGCTACATCCAGGGCTACCTGGTGAGCCCCCCGGTCGCGTCTGACGAACTCCCGTTCATGAAACTCCCGAGGGCAGCGACGGAGCTCGGCGGTCGTCGGCCTGGTTGATCAATGGTCTGCCGGGCGACGAGCGGTCGGTTGGCGTTGACTCCAGGCTCCCGCGGTCACCGGTTTCCCGGTGCCGGAGCACGGATCGGCGGATCTCGTCCGCGCCCCAGACGACGAAGGGAAACGCAACGAGAAGCGGGAGGGCGGCCGGCGGCGGAGGGCTGGCTCCGAAGATGTCGCGGAGTCCCGGAATGGTGGTGACGGCGGCCGCGAACCCGATCTCGAATGCGATGCCCCAGAGCAGGAGCGGGTTGGTGGTGAGACCCGTCTCGCGGAGTGACGCCCGGTCGGTGCGCGCCGCGACTGCGGTTCCGACCTGACAGGCGACAATTCCCAGAAACGTCATCGTCGTTGCTTGCAGGTATGCATGGTGCAACGGCGTGCCGGGGCCCGTCGCCGATCCGAGATGCCACCCGGCGCGACCCAACACGAAGAAGAAGCCGCCCATCGAGAGTGCGGCCGACAGCAACCCGAGGAAGACCCAGGCCCGGAACAGCATCGAGGGCCGGATGACGCCTTCGTGCCTCGATCGTGGCGGGCGGTCCATCAACCCGGGTTCCGCGGGTTCACGGCCGAGCGCAAGTGCCGGGAGAGTCTCGGTGCCGAGGTCGATCGCCAGGATCTGTAGCACCGTCAGCGGGAGCGGGATTCGCCCGCCGCTGAGCGCGTACAGCAGGAAGGGAACGACTTCGGGCGTCGCGTGGACGAAGATGTAGAAGATGAACTTCCGCACGTTTTCGTAGACGCGACGTCCCTCTGCGACGGCGACCGCGATGCTCGCGAAGTTGTCATCGGTGAGGATCATCGTGGCCGCGTCCCGGGCGACATCGGTGCCCGACGCGCCCATCGCGATCCCGATGTCGGCTCGCTTGAGCGCCGGGGCATCGTTGACGCCGTCGCCGGTCATCGCGACGACCTCGCCGAGCGCGCGAAGCGCGTCGGTGATGCGGAGCTTCGCCTCGGGTGAGTTGCGGGCGAAGATGATTTCTCGATGGTGGGCGAGCAGTGCATCGAGTTCGGCATCCGTCAACTGGTCGAGTTCGGTGCCGTTGACCACGAGATCGGCATCGATGCCGACGCGTCGAGCGACGGCCTGGGCAGTGAGGCCGTGGTCCCCGGTGACGACGATGATCCGGATTCCGGCTCCGTGGCACCGCGCCACTGCGTCGGCGACCTCAGGGCGGGGGGCGTCGAGCAGACTGATGAGACCGAGGAGACAGAGACCCGTCTCGACGTCGTCCCTCACCCCGATCGGTTCACTGATCCTTCGGCGCGCCACGGCGAGGACCCGCAGCCCTTCACCCGCCCGGTCGGTGACATGACCGTCGATGGTGGATCGAGTCGCGGGGTCGAGCGGTTGCTCGGTCCCGTCTGGTCGGTACATCGAGTCGCACCGATCGAGCAGTGCCTCGGGTGCACCCTTGGTGTGGACCCAGAGCTGGCCACCGATGTCGTCGATGGTCGACATCAGCTTCAAGGCCGGGTCGAAGCGGAACACCTGTACCGAGTCCCGGGTGCGGCGGTCGGTGGTCACCTCCGCGCCGAGCCGAGCGGCGGTGAGCAACATGGCCGTCTCGGTGGGATCGCCCTGAGCGGACGACTGGTTGGCGTCGAGCGTTGCTGAGGTGCAGCGGGCCATGGCAACCGCCATCGCCGCGACGCCGGCACTGACCTCGGCCCGGTCGCGCTCTTTCGTGGCTTCGAGATCGATCTCGCCGCCGGTCGTCCACAGCGCCACCGCTCGCATGCGGTTCGCGGTGAGGGTGCCGGTTTTGTCGGTGCAGATGACGGTGGTCGATCCCAAGGTCTCGACCGCGCTCAGTCGTTTGACCAACGCTCCCCGTTTGGCGAGGACGCGCACGCCGACGCCCAACGCCAGCGTGATGGTCGGGAGAAGTCCTTCGGGCACGTTGCCCACGAGGAGACCGATCGCGAACACCGCCGCTGCCGAAAAGGAGAGGCCGGCCGCGAGCATGCCAAGGGGCAGGAACGCGACGCCGATCACGACGGCGACGACCGCGATGATCCAGGCCACCTTGCGCACCTCGCGCTCGAGTGGACTCTCCTCGGTCCCAACACTCTGGGACAAGGCCGCGATCCGCCCCAGCTGGGTGTGCATCCCCGTGGCGAAGACAATGGCGGTGGCATCGCCGGCGGTGCACGTCGAGCCACTGAACACGAGGTCCGATGCTTCCAAGAACCCGCCGCCGCTGTCATCGGGTCTCGCATCGCGCGCGGCCGGAACGGACTCACCGGTCAGCGTCGACGTGTCGACCTCCACGCTGCCGGAGAGCAGCCGCGCATCGGCGGAGACCCGGTCACCCTCGACCAGCACCAAGACGTCACCCGGCACCAGCTGCGCCGCGTCCACGACTTGGCGGCGTCCGGTCCGGATCACCGTGGCCTGCGGGGGCAGGTACTGGCTCAACAGTTCGACCGCTCGTTCGGCCTGCTGCTCCTGCACGAACGCGAAAACGGCGTTCAGGATGATCACCACCACGATCGCGGCGCCCACGACGTCGGAGCCCGTGACCGCAGCGAGTACTGCCGCGACCCAGAGCAGCAGCGCAAGCGGGTGGGTGAACTGGTGCACCAATTCTCGTACCCGAGATCGCCCGGCTTTCCGGACGAGTTCGTTCCGTCCGTAGTGCACGAGGCGACGCTGCACCTCGCGCTCCTCGAGACCATCCGGGCGAGAGTGCAGGTGTTGGAGCACAGCAGCTGCGGTGCCCCGCGGATCGATGTCGACCTCGGGTCCGACTCGATCGCCCGGATCGGAGGTCACCGCCGACCCCCCGGATCAGCGCACGCGGGTGCCAACGCCCTCACCGACCTCGACGTACTCGACGGGTTCCGCAACCTGACCGAGCCGTTCGCGGTGGGCCTTCAGGAACGCGTAGATGGGGATGCCGGCGAGTACCAGCAGCATGGCCTGGTACACCGCCTGGTACCCCGAAGCGAAGGTCACCCAGAGCGAGAAGAGCACCCCGGTGATCGAAATCGCGAGATCGCGGGTGAGGTTCCATCCTTGGACGGTGCGACGTCGCGACACGAGGTATGCGAGTTGGGCGCAGGCGGAGAAGAAGTAGGGGATCGCCACCGTCACCACGGACAGGTAGACGAGGTAGGTGAAGACCTTGAGCCCGGTCTTGCTGCTGTAGCTGAACGCCATGAGCAGCGACGCGACGATCGTGGAGACGACGATGCCGAACCACGGGGTGCCCTTGCGGTCCACCTTGGCGAATGCGCGGAGGAACAGTCCGTCCTTGGCGGCCGCGAAGGGCATCTCGGCCGTGATGAGCGTCCATCCGTTGAGGGCGCCGATCCCCGAAATCACGGCGACGAGGGCGACCGCCTTCCCGGCCCAGCCGGCGCCGGCGAACATTTCGCGGAACGCTGCGACGAACGGCGCTCCGTCACCGATGAGTTTGTGGTGGGGAACGAGGCCCATGATGGCAGCGGTGACGGCGATGTACAGCAGCCCGCTCGCGGCGGTCCCGAGCACCGAAGCTCTGCCGACGTTCCGGCGCGGATTCCTGACCCGGCCCGCGGCGATCGAGGCGCACTCGACGCCGATGAAGGAGAACAGGGCCACGCCAGCAGCGATACCCACACCCTTGTAGAGACTTCCGCCCGATGCGTTGAACGGGCCGAAGTTCGCCGATTTCACGAAGAACCAGCCGATGACGGCCACGAAGAGCAGCGGCACGAACTTCAACACGGTGGTCACGTTCTGGAACCACGCCATCTGGCGAATGCCCACCAGATTGATCGCGGCGGGGATCCACAGTCCGGTCATCGCAATCCCGAAATTGACCCACGCCGACGGGTTGTCGATCCCGAACAGCGACTCGACGTACAACACCCATGACGCCACGATCGCGGCGTTGCCGGCGAACGCGGTGATCCAGTAGCACCAGGCGGTCAGGTAGCCGGCGAAGTCACCGAACTCGTGACGGGAGTAGGCGTAGAGCCCACCGTCGACGTTGGGAACCCGTTTGGTGAGCTGGCCGAACATCACACCGAGCAGCGTGGCGCCGATCGCGATCACCGCGAGGGTGATGATGGAACTGGTCCCGGCCAGCGCCATGACGGCGGGCATGGTGAACACGCCGGTACCGATGATGCTGCCGACCACGAGCGCGGTCGACGAGGTCAGGCTGAGTTCCCCGCCGCGGTCACCCGAGCTCGAGGCGCCGAGTTGGTCAGCGGACTCGTCGGGAGGTCGTGCCGATGATCGTTCCTGGGCGGGTTCGAGAGTCGTGGTCATGGTCGGTATCCGATCTGATTGCCAGGTTGGTGACGTCGATGGGGATGATCCGGTTCGGTCACTGACCGAGCGTTGCGACCATGACGGCCTTGATCGTGTGGAGCCGGTTCTCGGCCTGGTCGAACACGACGGACCGTGGCGATTCGAAGACGTCGTCGGTGACTTCGAGGGCATCGAGCCCGGTCTGCTCGAACAGGCTCTGCCCGAGGGTGGTGTCACAGCTGTGCATCGCCGGGAGGCAGTGCATGAAGGACACGCGGGGATTCCCCGTCATAGCGACCACAGCGGCGTTCACCTGATACGGCAGGAGTTCTGCGATGCGGTCGTGCCAGGTATCGGTCGGTTCCCCCATCGAGACCCACCCGTCGGTGGATAGGTAGTCGCCGCCGAGCACGGCGTCCGCCACGCTCTCGGTGATCTGGATCTGCGCGCCGGTGTCCGTGGCGATCTGGTGCGCAGTTGCGATGAGCGCGGCTTCGGGCCACCGGTCCTTGGGCGCCGCGATTCGCACGTCCATCCCCAACATCGCTCCGGTGACCAGGAGCGACCGGGCCGTGTTGTTGCGTGCGTCGCCGAGGTAGGCGTACGCCACGTCGTCGAGATGTTTGGTGGTGTGCTCGCGCATCGTCAGCATGTCGGCGAGCATCTGGGTCGGGTGCCATTGGTCGGTGAGTCCGTTCCACACCGGAACCCCGGCGTACTTCGCGAGCGTCTCGAGCGTGTCCTGGGCGAACCCGCGGTACTCGATGCCGTCGAACATGCGACCGAGGACCCGTGCCGTGTCCTTCGCCGACTCCTTGTGCCCGATCTGCGATCCCGCGGGGTCGAGGTACGTGACGTGTGCGCCCTGGTCGTGGGCCGCGACCTCGAACGCGCACCGGGTACGCGTTGACGACTTCTCGAAGATCAACGCGATGTTCCGGCCGGTCAGCGTCGGTCGTTCGTACCCGGCCCGCTTGGCGGCTTTGAGGTCAGCCGCGAGATCGATGAGGTATCGGAGCTCGTCGGGGGTGAAGTCGAGCTCCTTGAGGAAGCTGCGATGGCGGAGGTTGACTGCCATGTCAGGGGTATTGGCCAGTCGCTGTGATGATGGTGCCCGCGTCGCCGGCCATGATCCGCTCGGCCTGTGTGAGCGCGCCGATGGCGGCGACCCGGCCAGTTCGTTCGACGAACCGGCACGCCGCGTCGACTTTGGGACCCATGGAGCCGGCCGGGAACTCTCGTCGACGAAGTTCCTCCGGCGTCGCCCGCAGAATCGGTTGCTCGTCGGTCGTGCCGAAGTCGAGGAGCACCGCGTCGGCATCGGTGAGCAGCAGGAGCATGTCGGCCCCGATCGCTTCGGCGAGCAGGGCCGATGTGACGTCCTTGTCGACCACGGCTTCGACGCCGTGCAAGCGGCCTTGCTCGTCCATGATCACCGGAACGCCGCCGCCGCCACCGCAGATCACGATCGTGCGTGCCTCGACCAGTTGACGGATCACGGCGGTCTCGAGGATGGCGATCGGTTCGGGTGAGGGGACCACCCGCCGCCAGGCGTCGCCGTCCTGGCGAACCTGCCACCCGAGCGTGGGTTCCGCCTCGAGCGCAGCAGCCTTCGTGTACGTCGCGCCGATGAACTTGGCCGGGGAGGCGAACGCGGCGTCGTCCAACGACACCAGTGCCCGGGTCACGAGCGCGACGATCGGCGTTTCGGGGCCGAGCTCGTTGTGGAGCGCCTGGGCCAGCCAGTAGCCGATGAGTCCCTGGGTCTCGGCGACGAGCGCATCGAGTGGGTACGCCGCACCGAGGGTCGTGTCCGCGGCGGTCTCGATCGCGAGCATGCCGACTTGCGGGCCGTTGCCGTGGGTGACGATCAGGTCGTTGCACTTCGCGAGCCCGGCGATGGCCGCCGCCGCCAGCGCGACGTTCACCTGTTGGGGCGCGGCATCGAGCGGGTGATGGCGTTGGACGAGCGCGTTGCCGCCGACCGCGATGACGATTCTCTTGCCAGACGACACGACTTAGACAGCGTCTCGTTCGATCGGACAGGTCATGCAGCGAGGCCCGCCGCGTCCGCGTCCGAGTTCGCTGCCACTGACGGAGATGACCTCGATGCCGTGGTCGGCGAGCATCCGGTTGGTGGTCACATTGCGGTCCCAACCGATCACGACTCCGGGCGCGACGGCGAGGAAGTTGGTGCCGTCGTCCCATTGCTCTCGTTCGGCTGCCGGGAGGTCCTCGTCGGTGGTGAGGACGGTGACCTTGTCGACTTCGAGCGCCTCGGCGATCGCGGACCACAGGTCGACGTTGTCGACGATCGAGCAGCTGCTGCCGTCATCGTTGGCAGCCATGGTCCACGATCGGAGATCGTGATCGAGGTACGGGAAGGCGATGAAGGTGTCGCGGTCGACCATGCTCATGACGGTGTCGAGGTGCATGAATGCATGGGAGTGCGGGAGTTCGATCGCGATGACCCGTTCCGCCCCGCCACCGGTGAAGAGTGACGTCGCCAACATTTCGACGGCCATCGCGTTGGTGCGTTCTCCCATTCCGACGAGCACCGTGCCATTGCCGATGACGTGGACGTCCCCACCCTCGAGCGTGGCCGGGTGTTGATCGGTGCCGTCCTCGCCGGCCCAGTACTTCCAGTCCTGGGCGGTGAACAGCGGGTGGTACCGGTAGATGGCGGCACTGTGGATGGTCTCGCGTTGGCGTGCCGGCTTGGCCATGGTGTTGACGCTGACGCCGCCCGAGATCCAACACGAGTTGTCGCGTTGGAACAGGTGGTTGGGAAGCGGCGCCAACATGATGTCCTGGGGCCCGAGGGTCGACCACAGCAGGCTCGTGACCGTGCCGGGGTCGAGATCGGCCTTCGAGATTCCCCCGATGAGGTATCCGGCCAACGTCTGCCCGTCGACGTCCTCGGCCAAGCGGCGCAGTGGGTGAACCAGTGCTGGACCGACCATCTGAGGAGAGCAGATGCGACGGAGGACATCGGCCCTGGCCTCAGGGATATCGAGCGTCTCGGCCAGGAGATCGCTGAAGTAGTGGACCTTCACGTCGTGCCGTCGGAGGGCGCCGACGAAGTTGTCGTGTTCCTCCTGGGCGCGTTCGGCCCAGAGGACGTCATCGAAGAGCATCGCTTCGATGTTGTCGGGAGTGAGTCGCGACAACTCGATACCCGGGCGATGCACGATCGCCTGACGGAGGCGGCCGACCTCCGAATGCACGCCCAGTTTCGGCGCGACCGGGACCGGGTCGGGGTGTGACATATCGGTGTCTCCTGGGTTCCACACAAGCGGGTCGTGCGGCGCCACCAGGGTCCGGAGCAGCGCAGTTGGTCAGCCGTTGGCGAGACCGTCGCGGCGAGTTCGTGAGCCGCGTTGGGACGAACGTACACCGGGTCCACGTGCTCCGGGCAGGGACCTTCGGCCCTTTCGGACCCTCACGAATACCGCAATCACGACGACCTCCCGGAGTGGGACTCGGTGCGGCCGGAAGCGCAACTCATCTCGTGGTCACCTTGCGACATGATCGGGAAGCGGCGATCGAAACTCGTCGGCGACTCGATGTCCCTCAGCCGGGTTCGTCGCTGCTCTCCTCGGGTGCGAGGCCGAGGGTGGCGTACTGCGACTGCGTCACCGCGAACTCGTCCCAATCCCGAGCCGGCCGGCCCAGTGCGAGCGGTAGGGCTCCAGCCAGGCATCGAGCTCCGCCAGCGGTTCGGCGCGGAGCCGGTACATTCGCCGTTGGGCGTCGCGCCGGACCTCGACCAGTCCGGCATCGCGCAGCACCTTGAGGTGACGCGAGACGCCCGGCTGATGCATCCCGACCTGCTCGACGAGATCGTTCACCGAGCATTCGGTGTCGCGGACGGCATCGAGGATCCGGCGCCGGGTCGGGTCGGCGATGACGTCGAGGACGGCGAGCGAGGTGGCCATGGTTTAATATATGAGCTACCGTATATATAGGCAAGCGCATAGATCTGCGACGAGAGGAACAGGTATGGCACAACTGCTGCGGGTGCAGAACTTCGGGCTCTCCCGAGACGGGTTCGGTGCCGGTGAAGGCCAGAGCCTGGAACACCCCTTCGGGCATGCCGATCCTCGAGAACTGCTCGCGTGGGCCTTCGCCACGGCGAACTGGCCGAACCGCACGGAACCGGGTGGCTCCTACGGGATCGACGACTACTTCACCCGCGACTTCGCCCGGAACATCGGCGCCGAGATCATGGGGCGCAACAAGTTCGGTCCTCAGCGCGGGCCGTGGGAGAACCTCGACTGGGAGGGCTGGTGGGGTGATGAGCCTCCGT
>JBBQXR010000106.1:0-9582 GCA_038209455.1 Acidimicrobiia bacterium | reverse complement strand
CGCTCGCGCTCCTGACGGAGCCGGTTCGTGGGGCTCGCTCCCGCCCTGATGGTTCGTACGCTCGCGCTCCTGACGGAGCCGGTTCGTGGGGCTCGCTCCCGCCCTGATGGTTCGTACGCTCGCGCTCCTGACGGAGCCGGTTCGTGGGGCTCGCTCCCGAACTGCTCACTTTGCTCGTTCCTCGCTCCGTTCGGGAGGTGGTGACCTGCGCCGCTGGTTCCGACGCCGCGTAGATTCCGACCATGACGTATCGGGTGATCCAGTGGGCAACGGGCATGGTCGGGCAGGAATCGATCCTGGGAGTGCTCGCCCACCCTGATCTCGAGCTGGTGGGCTGTTGGGTCCACAGCGCAGAGAAGGCCGGCAAGGACGTTGGCGAGATCTGTGGCATCGATCCGATCGGGATCATCGCCACCGACGATGCCGACGCGTTGATCGCGATGGACGCTGATTGCGTCGTGTACTCGCCGGTCATGGCCAGCACGACCACGGTGATCAAGCTCCTCGAATCGGGCAAGAACGTGGTGACGCCGGTCGGGTGGATCTACCCGGGTGAATCGCCCAAGGTCGCCGCGATCGAGGACGCGTGTCGGCGCGGCAACTCCACCCTCCACGGCACGGGCATCAACCCAGGAGGGATCACCGAGCGCCTGCCGCTCCTGCTTTCGTCATGGTGTCGCGATATCCGACACGTTCGCGCCGAGGAGTTCAGCGACATCCGCAACTATCCGACCGCGTCGGTGGTGCGCGACGTGATGATGTTCGGGACGCCACCCGAAGCCGCGCAGTCGAGCCCGATGCCCACGATTCTCGGGTTGGGGTTCATCGAGTCGATCGACATGATCGCCGCGGAGCTGGGCTGGCAGCTCGACGCCGAGAAACGCACGACCCACGAGATGGCGGTGGCCACCCAGGACCTCGACACCCCGGTCGGTGTCATCGACGCCGGGACCGTGGCGGCGCAACGGTTCACGTGGGAGGGCCTGGTCGACGGCGAACCGGTGATCACCGTGCGTGTGAACTGGCTGATGGGGGAGGAGCACCTCGAACCCGCGTGGTCGTTCGGCACAGCGGGTCAGCGGTTCGAAGCCGAGCTGACGGCCGAGCCGCCGGTGAGTGTGGTGGTCCACGGTCTGCACCCGCCGGTGGTGGGGGAACATCCCGAGATCGGCCTCACCGCACCCGCGATGCACTGCGTGAACGCGGTGCCCTACGTGTGCGAGGCCGCGCCGGGGATCAAGACGTACCTCGACCTGCCACTCATCGCCGGGAGAGCATCCTGATGGCTCGTACGCTCGCACTCCTATCGGTCATACGCTCATAGGGCTCGCTGCCTCGCGGCTCGCCTCCGCGAGCTCCGGCTCGGTTCTGCCAGGAGGACTGCGGCAGTTAGCTCTCGACGACCGGCTGGACGAAGACGCGCACTTCGGTCTCGTCGAACAGTTCGGGCAGCACCCACCCGTCCACCTGGCGCCGCAGCCGGAACTGGGTGACGTCGCCGTCGCGGATCGTCTCCTCGATCTGGAACCCGTTGATCCAGCGGTCGCCGAACTGGAGGTGCACCTCGCATTCCAGTGGCCGTTCCGCTCGCGTCGACGGTGCGATCGGCAGGTCGGCAGTGAGATCGATCGTGCCCGCGTCGGTCAGGCTGGTGTCGATTGTGCCCGGGTCGATCGTGCCGCCGATGATGCTGCCCGCGCCCTGATCGGCCGCCGCCACCCTGGGCCCGATGTCGATCGTCGGTGTGAGCGCGGGTGCCGCGACGAACATCGCCAGCCGGTCGATGGCCCGGGTCAGGTCGGATCGGTGGGTCTGTTCGATCTCGAGCTGTTTGCGCAGTTCGGTGTTGACCGCGGCGATCTCGAACAACGCCCGCAGCAACTCGACGTCGCGCCGAGCCACCTCGCGGTGAAGTTCACCGAGTTCGCAGCGCAGCGTCTCCACCTGGAGGCGTGAGGTTTCGGCGTGCAACGCGACGATCTCGGCCGCATGATCTCGCCGCTGTCTCCAACCCACCCAGTTCCCCCTCGACGTTCCGGGCACGGTACGCCGAGGGAAGGCTCAGGTGGTGGAATCCCCCAGCGGGGAGAAGGGGATCGTGAATGCCGGCGCCTCGACACCACCGTCGACCTCGAAGACCTTGCCGGTGATCCAGCTCGAGGCGTCCGACGCGAGGTACACGACCATCGCCGCGATGTCCTCGGGCTGGCCGACGCGCTGCATCGGGGTGTTGGACTCCAGCCGGTGCCGGACGGAGTCGTCGGTGAGGACATGGGCCAGGGCAGCAGTCTCGACCCCACCGACTTCGATGGCGTTCACGCGGACCACGGGGGCGAGCTCGGGGGCCATGGCCCGGGTCATCATCGACAAGCCGGCCTTGGCGGTCGCGTAGGCCACGAAACACGGCTGCACCATGCTTGCGGCGCGCGACGAGATGTTGACGACGCGGCCCGAACCGGCCTCGACCATCTGCGGAACGCACAGCTGGGTGAGCGAGAACGCGGCGAGCACGTTGAACTTGAACGCTGCCTCCATGTTGCGGACGCTCGTGGCCATCACCGGGCGTGGATCCCATCCGCCCGCGTTGTTGACGAGGATCGTCACCCGGCCCAGCTGGCTCGCCGCCGCGACCAACGCGGTGAGCTGGTCGGCATCGGTGACGTCGGTGGGCACCGCGAGCGCACGGCGGCCCTCCGCTTCCACGAGTTCGGCGACTGCATCGAGGTCAGACGCCGTCCGCGCCGCGAGGACGACGTCGGCACCGGCCTCCGCAAGGGCGACGGCACAGCCTGCCCCGATGCCCTTGCCGGCACCGGTCACGATGGCCACGTGGCCCGAGAGGTCGAAACGGTCGAGAATCATCGTGGCAGAGTACCGATGGGTGCGGTCGACGAGGAGGAAACGATGGACGAAGTGCTGGTCGAGGTCGCCGAGGGTGTGGCCACCATCACGATCAACCGCCCCGAGGCGCGCAACGCGCTCAACCGCGCGGTGCGCCACCGGCTCCCGGCGGTCATCGACGAACTCGAGGCGGACGATGCGGTCGACGTGATGATCCTCACTGGCGCCGATCCCGCGTTCTCCGCGGGCGTCGATCTCAAGGAGTTCGGGTCGGGCCAGGTGGAAGGCGACGAGCTGCGCTCGGGATCGACGCCGACCGCACCCGCGTCGGTCGACATGGGCGGCCGCAGCCGGGCGGGTCAGTTGCCGTGGCGGGGTGCACTCCCGCCACGGACCAAGTTGCTCATCGGTGCCGTCAACGGCGTCGCGGTCACGGGTGGATTGGAGGTCGCGCTGGCGTGCGATTTCCTCATCGCGTCGGACCGGGCCCGCTTCGCCGACACCCACGCCCGGGTCGGTGTGATGCCGGGTTGGGGTCTGACCGTGTTGCTCCCACAGCGGGTCGGCGTGGCGCGGGCCCGGGAGATGAGCGTCACCGGCAACTTCGTCGACGCCGCGCTCGCGTACGACTGGGGTCTCGTGAACCACGTGGTCCCGCACGCGGAGCTCCTGCCGTACTGCCGCCAACTCGCGGCCGACTGTCGCACCGTCGATCAACTCGCGGTCCGACGCATGCTCTCCACCTACGAGACCAACAGCCTCGGTACCGACACGGATGCGTGGGTGAACGAGGACCTCGTGTCGCGGAGTTGGGAAGGCCCCGGCTTCGACCCGGCCGAGATCGAGAAGCGCCGCGCCGGGATCATGGAGCGCGGACGCAAGCAGACCGGAGACTGAGGGACGATCACCGGTCGTTCTGGCCTTCAATGTGCGGATCACCGTGTCAGTGCAGACATCCGCACATCGAAAGGCGGCATTCATCACCGACGCGGTTTATCTCCACCACGGATCTGAACGTGGTCACCGACCTCACCGGCGGTCCCGGGTCAGCGCGGAGCGAGTTCGGTCAGCGCGACCGCGTTGTCGTGAAGGATGCGACCCTGATCGGCGATGTCGAACTCCTTGACCTCGACCGCGTAGTCGAGCGGGTTCGGCATGCCCTCGATGTGCGGCCAGTCGGAGCCGAAGATCACGCGATCGCCCCCCATCAGTTCGGCGATCTCGTACACGTCGTCTTCCCAGAACGGGTTGATCCAGACATTGCGTCGGAACGTCTCGATCGGGTCTTCGGGGAAGAACCCCGGGATGCGGCGGTGCTGCGAACGCAGCTTGCGAAAGAGGTCGGGGAGGAACTCGCTGCCGTTCTCCACGCTCGCAAGGCGGATCCCTGGGAACCGCGTGAAGAAGCGGTCGAAGATCAGGCTGGCGAGGAAGTCGTAGATCGCCCGCTCCATGTGCAGCATCTTGATACTCGGGCCCATGGAGTTGCCGCTGAAGTTGGCGCTGAAGCCGTCGGGCGCGTAGCCGTTGGCGGTGTACCCGCTGTCACCCGCGTGGACGACGACGGTGAGTCCGGCCTCCTGCACCCGGGACCAGAACGGGTCGAACTCCGGTGACGCGGGGGTGCGCGGACCGTTGCGGGTGAACTGCGCGGCAGGACGCATCACGATGGCGCGGGCCCCTTGTCCGATGGCCCACTCGAGTTCGGCGATGGCCCAGTCCTGATCGGCGAGGGAGAGGTACGGCGCGGCGAAGATCCGGTCCTGGTACGCGAAGCCCCAGTCCTCGTTGAGCCACCGGTTGAACGCGGTGAACGTGAGGGTCATCGCCTCGGTGTCATGCACGAGCAACTCTTCGTAGAGCATCCCGAGCGTGGGGAACAACCAACAGCCGACGAGACCCTGCTCGTCGAGCACACGGATACGCGCGTCACGATCGCGGTACTCGGGGCGGATGGGCTCGCGGTCCAGGAGGAACTCGAGCGGGTTCCGTCCCTCTGGGTTGCCCCGGAAGTAGTCGTGCATCGCGCCGGCCTTGGCGATGGGGTTGAAGGTCGGATTGGTCACGACCTTGCTCACCCGCCCGCCGACCACCTGATACTTCCGGCCGTCGATGTCGCACCACTGCACGCAGCGCGGACCGAGCCGGGGGTCGAGGTGGCGGGTGAACGCGTCGAGCGCCTCGTAATAGTGGTTGTCGGCGTCGAAGACAGGGCCGGTGTATTGCGTCATGTCGCCAGTGTAGAACGCGTTCTACCTGGGTGCGCCAGGGTCGGCCGCCGGGGTCCGCGATGGGGTCGGCGGGCCGGTCAGATCAGCTCGCAGTTGGTGTTTGAGGACCTTGCCCGAGCCGTTGCGGGGGAGCGCGTCCACGAACTCGATGCGGCGGGGTGACTTGAAGCCGGCGAGCCGGTTGCGGCAGTAGGCGACGAGAGATTCGGCGGTGACCGGTTCCTCGACGACGACCACGGCGCACACCTGCTCACCCCACCGTTCGTCGGGAACACCGATGACCGCGACGTCGCGGACGGACGGGTGCTCGAACAGCACCGCCTCAACTTCGCGTGATGCGACGTTCTCGCCGCCGCTCACGATCACATCCTTCTTGCGGTCGACGATCGAGATGAGTCCGTCAGGATCGAGGCGCGCCACGTCACCGGTGTGGAGCCAACCGTCGGCGAGCGCGGCGTCGGTCGCGGTGGTGTCGTTCCAGTATCCGGCCATCACCTGGGGTGCGCGGATGAGAAGTTCGTCGTCCGCGCCGAGACGCACCTCGACGCCGGGCGAAGCGCGACCCGCCGACGCAAGGACGCGGTCGTCGCCGGCCGCGGCCGCGCGGTGGTCGCCGGGGCCGAGGAAGATTGCGTTCCCGGCCAGCTCGGTCATGCCGAACCCCTGGGAGCAGTCCCAGTCCCACCGTTCGACGACGCGGCGCAGTGTGGGCGCGGGGATCGGCGACGCGCCGTAACCGAGCGCGCGCACCGTGGCGAGGTCCTCGTCGTGCACGTCCGGATGGTCGAGCAGCATGGCGATCATCGTGGGTGCGAGCGAGAGCATCGTCGCCCGATGGTCCCGAGCGAGCTGCGCGAAGCCGACCGGATCGAAGCTGCGCTGGAGGACGATCGGCCGGGCACGGCGATGCGCGACGAACACGTTGTATCCGGCCACATGGCAGAGCGGGAACGGTGTGAGCAGCACGTCGTCTTCGCCGACGGGTCGCGCGGGGAGGGTGGAGTCGGCCGCGGCCAGCAGGTTCGCGTGGGTGAGCATCGCGAGCTTCGGCGTTCCGGTGGTGCCGCTCGTCCCGATCAACCACGCCACCGCGTCCCCCAATCCCCGAGCGTTTGTCACTTCGGGGACGCTCACCGTCCTCGGGGTGACAAACGCCGCGGGATCTGATGGGAAGGGGACGACATGGTCGACGGGCGCGTCGCAGCGATCGAGGTACGCCTGCTCGCCGAAGAGGACGGTGGTGCCCGAACGTTCGAGGGTGGCGCGCCACTCGGCGGGGTGCAGACGATGGTTCAGCGGCACGAGGATGCGACCCGCGTGCGGGACCGCGTAATAGAGCTCCACGTATTCGACGCAGTTCTCCGCCAGTACCGCGACCCGGCCGCCGGGCTGGGTGATCGACGCCACCTGCGCTGCTCGCTGCTCCACTCGTACGCGCAGTTCCGCGAACGAGACTGATCCGGCCTCGGTGATGACGGCCAGACCCTCGGGCGCGGTCTCGCACGCCGCCGACAAGAGTTCGAACAACGTCACCCCCGGATCCTCCCACGCGCCCGGAATCGCAGAGTCGCTCGAAGCCTCCGGCACGACCCGAGCGGAGCCTGCGGAGCGAGCCGCGAGGCAGCGATCCCCACGTGAGGCATGACATCCAGGAGCGCGAGCGAACGAGCCATCAATAAGCCCGTCCGAAACCCGCTAGCAGCTCGGCGTCCGACCTGTCATGGTGAACGGGTGATGCCCGACTTCGAACACTGTTACCGAGCCATCGAGAGCAAGGACGCCCGCTTCGACGGCTGGTTCTTCACCGCGGTCCGGACCACCAACATCTACTGCCGGCCGAGCTGTCCGGCCCGGACCCCGTACCGCAAGAACGTGGAGTTCCTCCCGACCGCGGCCGCAGCCCAACGGGCCGGATACCGGGCGTGCAAGCGGTGCCGGCCCGACACGTCTCCCGGTTCGCCGGAGTGGGATCCGCGCGGTGACGTCGTCGCCCGCGCGATGCGATTGATCGCCGACGGTGTGGTCGACCGAGACGGTGTCGCAGGGTTGGCGAACCGGCTGGCGTACAGCGAGCGGCAGATCAACCGACTGCTCGTCGCCGAGGTGGGGGCGGGACCGCTCGCGTTGGCCCGCGCCCAACGGGCCGAGTCGGCGCGTGTCTTGATCGAAACCACCGACCTCACCTTCGCCGACGTTGCCTTCGCCTCGGGGTTCTCGAGCATCCGCCAGTTCAACGACACGATCCGCGAAGTGTTCGCGGTCACGCCCACCGCCTTGCGGCACCGGCGCAACATCGTCGCCGAACCGGGAACCGTCACCGTCCGCCTCGCGGCCCGGACTCCGTTCGACGGTACGCGCCTGCTCGAGTTCCTCGCGGTGCGTGCAGTCGCCGGTGTCGAAGAGGTGGTCGACGGTTCGTACCGCCGATCGCTCGACCTGCCCCATGGGACCGGCGTGATCACGGTGACGCCGGCGGCGGACCACGTGGTCGGGGCCTTCCGGCTCGACGATCTGCGTGACCTCAACGCGGCCGTGGCCCGCACCCGCCGCCTGTTCGATCTCGATGCCGATCCGACGAGCGTGGACGCCGCGCTGGAGACCGACGCCGTCCTGCGGCCGCTCGTGGCGCGGCGCCCAGGACTCCGGGTTCCGGGTCATCCCGACGGTACGGAGCTCGTCATGCGCGCCGTCATCGGTCAGCAGGTGTCGGTCGCGGGCGCCCGGACGGTCGCCATCCGACTGACCCGTCGCTTCGGCAAGCCGCTGGACGCGCCGACCGGTTCCATCACGCACCGGTTCCCGGATGCGGAGACGCTCGCAACGGTCGATGCGGCCGAGTACCCGATGCCGCGGGCGCGGGGGGAGGCACTCCGTGCGGTCGCGGTCGCCATCGCCGATGGTGATCTGGTGATCGACTCTGGCGCAGATCGCGACGAGCTGCGCGCTCGTCTGGTCGCGCTCCCGGGAATCGGTCCGTGGACCGCCGAGTACGTCTTGATGCGTGCGGTCGGCGATCCCGACGCGTTCATGCCCACCGACCTCGGCGTTCGGCGCGCCTTCGAGGCGAACGGGCTCGATGCCCGTCCGCGTGCCGTCGTGGAACGGGCCGAGGCCTGGCGACCGTGGCGCGCGTACGCCAACGCCCATCTCTGGGCATCCCTGAGCGAGGAGAGCTAGATGTCGAAGTACACCACCTACGACGGTCCGCAGGGTCCGCTGTTCCTCGCGGTCGACGACCGGGGACGCGTGCTGCGCCTCCACTTCGTCGACGGTGCGTTGCCCGTCGAACCCGGTTGGGTCGAGGACCCGGCCGCGCTCGCCGCGGTCATCCGTCAGCTCGACGAATACTTCGCCGGCACCCGGACCGACTTCGAGCTCGAGCTGGCGCCGCGGGGCACCCCGTTCCAACTCGAGGTGTGGCGCCAGCTGTGCCGGATCCCGTACGGCGAGACGATCTCGTACGGCGAACTTGCCGCGCGGGTCGACCGACCGGGCGCGGCGCGCGCCGTCGGCTCGGCGAACGGCCAGAACCCGATCGCGATCATCGTTCCGTGCCATCGCGTGATCGGCGCCGACGGCTCGTTGACCGGATTCGGCGGCGGCCTCCCGTGGAAGCGCTGGCTCCTCGACCGTGAGCAGCCCCAAGGAAGCCTCATCGACGGCTGACGCCGGTCCGAGGAGCATCACGCCCGTGGTCGACGGCGCCGCTTCCGACGAGTAGGTTCGCTCATTGAACGAACCCCTCACCCGGAGGCCCGCCGTGACCCAGACCGTGCCCACACCGACGCCCACATCCGTTTGGCAGTCGACCGCCTGCATCCTGTGCAGCATCAACTGCGGGGTCGAGGTGAAGACCGAGGGCCGACGTATCAGCCGGGTCCGCGGCGACAAGGCGCATCCAGGTTCGGCGGGGTACACGTGTGAGAAAGCGCTGCGCCTCGACCACTATCAGAATGCACGGGACCGGATCACCAGTCCGATGCGGCGGCGCGCCGACGGCAGCTACGAACCGGTCGACTGGGACACCGCGATCACCGAGGTCGCGGCCGGACTGGCGAAGGTGCGGGACGAGCACGGCGGCGCGTCGATCTTCTATTACGGCGGCGGTGGACAAGGGAACCATCTCGGCGGCGGCTACGGACGATCCCTCCGCGCCGCGGTCGGCAGCGTGTACTCGTCGAACGCGTTGGCGCAGGAGAAGACGGGCGAGTTCTGGGTCGACGGCAAGCTGTTCGGGCGGCCCCGCTGCCACACCACGCCCGACATGGAACACGCGGAGGTTGCGGTGTTCCTCGGGAAGAACCCGTGGCAGTCACACGGCTTTCCGCGAGCGCGGGTGATCCTCAAGGAAATCGCCAAGGACCCGGACCGTGCGCTCGTGGTGATCGACCCGCGGCGCACCGAGACCGCCGACCTCGCCGACTTACACCTCCAGGTCCGGACCGGGTCCGACTCGTGGTGTCTGGGCGCCCTGCTCTAGGTCCTGGTCGAGGAGGTACTGGTCGACACC